>SLED01000367.1 GCA_007124945.1 Salinibacteraceae bacterium
AGACGGCTGTAAGATTTCCTGGTAATGTTTCCGAAGACTATCCGCTCTGGCAAGCGCATCTTCTGATGGTTGAATGAGCTGCCTGATCTGCTTCTGCATGCTATCGATCTTCGCCATCTGCTCAGAAGATGGTCGCGACATTTCCTGGAGTGCTGCGCGTAGGCTATCGATCCTTGCTCGCTGTTCTGGGGAGGGGCGGTGTAACTGTTGAATGCGCTTCTGCAGGCTATCGAGCCGTGCGCGTTGCTGTGCGTCGGGCTGCGTAAGGCGATGAATCATGGCGCGCAGGGTGTCCGGATCCATCCGCGGTCCCAGATCCGCCGGTACATCAAGCGTGTCAGCTCTCATGATAACGCTGACGAGCGGGCTGTTACCTTCTCGCGTCATCCTGGTAATTTCTTCAGATACTCCCACGCCGCTAATACCGCGCAACGTTAGCGTATCTGAGCTTGCGACAAGATTTCGTTCGTCCGGTGTTTCCGTCGCGGTGCGTTCCTGTATTTCGGTACCGCGAAGCCAGTCGTCGAGGTTCTCCGGCACGGGCGGTGAGTCGACCATCATCGAGGAGGCAATGGGCGCCTCCTCACCTTCTTCCGTCTGGTGAAGGGGGGTGGCGGCAATTGTGATGGTTGCCGCCAGAATTCCGAGGGAAAGTGTCAGGGAGACGAGCACGGCAGACCACCGGCCGTTGAGTAGTTCCTGCGAGGCGGAGGGCCGGCCGAGGATACGCCGGATACGGTTCAGGAGGTGACCGTCGGAGGCGGCTGGAACCGGATGCCATTGTGGGCTTCGCATCTCTTCGATCCGAGTGAGGGCACGGGCGTAGGTGAGGCGCGAGCCCGTGAGCTCGACTACGAGATCGTCGCAGCAGTGCTCGCGCTCCACCACGATGCGCTTGGAGATCCACCACGTGGCCGGGTGATAGAAAAGGAGCGTCTCGGCAACCACCTGCAGCCAGCCCACGAGCGCATCGTGCCGCCGAACGTGAGCGAGCTCATGCGCGATGATCGCCTGCACGTATTGCGGCGGCATGCCGGAGAGCACGCCTACAGGCAGAAGGACCACTGGCTTCCACCATCCGCTAACCATCGGCACGCTGACCCGCGAGGATTGCATAAACCTCACCGACCGGCTGATGCCGAGGCGCTGGGCAAGCTTTGATCCCCTGCGATGCCAGGAGTCGGGTAACGGCTCAACGCCTTGCGTGCGCAGGCGCCGTACATACCACACGCCTCCGAGAAGTCGCAGCATGAGCGCGGAGACACCCGCCATCCAAAGTGCCGCCAGGCCGGGCAGGAGCATCATCCAGTCAAACGAAGTACTGCTTGAGGTCTCGGCAGCACCGGTTGCGGATTCTGAGGCATCAGCAAGGAGCCCTGCTTCAACGCTTTGCTCCAGCATGTGCAAAAGGGTGGCGGTTTCGGCGAGGTGGTCGGAGCTCTGGGGGGCGGGCGCAGTCGGTTGGATCACCCACCAGGTGGCAGCGGGCGCAAGCAGGAGTGCTGCGAGCGCGACGACGCTGAGCGCATAGCGCACCTGCGGACCGCGATCCCGCAGAAGAAAAAGTGCGAGAGCCAGCAGCAGTGCGATCGCCACGCCCTGCCAGAGCGAGTGGAGGAGGACCCATCCGAGGGGTTCCAGCCAGGGCAGTGTGGTTGTGAGTTGTGAGATAGCCTCGGAGAAAATCGTTGAGTCGCTCATCATGGATTACCTCTCGTCGTCAAGTTCGTCAATGAGATCCCGGATGGCGTCCAGTTCGTCGGCCGATACGCGGTCGGAAGAGAGGGCGCGCATCACGAGCTGGTTGGTCGAGCCGCCGAACGCGCGGTCGATGAGGTCGTCGACCAGGCGGCGCTGCGTAACCGATTGGTCGACGCGTGCGCTGTAGACGTGGGCGCGCTGCGACTCATCGCGGGAGACGAGGCCTTTCTCGAGCATCATCTGCAGCTGTTTGAGGACGGTGGTGTAGCCCGTTGATGATTCCTCGAGGTGTGCCTGTACCTCCCGCACGGTGGATGGCCCGCGCTTCCAGAGCACGCGCAGAATCTCCAGCTCGGCGGTGGTAGGCATCGGCGGTGACGTTCCAGACATGGCAGATGGAATAGGGTTTTAAGCGCAATGTACGACGTTTTTCGTATAAGCGTACGAAAAGTTTCGTAGCTCTGGGGATTTTTCTGGGGCGAAGCATCCGATGGGAGGGAGGAAAAGGTCAATTGGCGCGGATAGAATTGGGGCGAAGCATCCGCTGGGCTGGCAGGGAGGTGTGGTACGGCAGGATGGTAGCTCTTGCTTGCCGCGGTGAGGTACTCTCGGATGCTTCGCCCGTGGGGGCGGAGGGATGGTGCGGCGTGGAAGCGGGCGCCCGTCAAGAGCGCTTTTCGGATGCTTGCCAGTGAGAGCTTGCGATGCCTGGTGCCGGTATTTGGGCGCGTTTTGGGGCGAAGCATTCGATGGGAGGAAAGGTTTCTAAGCGAAGATGGCCTTTGGGGCGAAGCATCCGCTGGGAGGGAGGAAAAGGTCAATTGGCGCGGATAGAATTGGGGCGAAGCATCCGCCGTAGTGGCAGGTGGGAGGGGTATCGCAACCTGGTTTCTCTTGCTTGCCGTGGTGAGGTACTCTCGGATGCTTCGCCCGTGGGGGCGGAGGGATGGTGCGGCGTGGAAGCGGGCGCCCGTCAAGAGCGCTTTTCGGATGCGTCGCCCGTGGGGAGGTCATGCTGAGCAGTCACGGCGGCTATTCCCCGCGCCGGTCGGCTTCCCATTGGGCGGGGTTGCGGTGGATGTAGTTGCGGACGGCGTGCCAGTGGCGGGCATTCTGGATGATCTGGTCGTGATAGTTGCGCTGCCAGACGCGCACGCCCGGCGTGCGTCGCCATCGGTTGATCTTGCGCGCGGTAATCGATTGCAGATTCTGCATGATAGCGCCGATGGATCCAGGCACCGTGCCTTTCGGTCGGCCATCGGGGCAAATGCCCGATTGTTCAAGGGAGGCAATCGTAAATCCGTATGCAGGGCCGATCTCCTCCGGTGGCATGAGGCTGATGTAAGAGCCGCCCGGGGGCAGCACCGTTTTGGGATTTCGCCTTCTGCCCCTCCTCTTGCCTCTGAGCGTCAGCAGGAGGTGGATGTGGTCCGGCATCACTACAAAGGCATCGATTCGGGCGCGACGGAAGTGATGAGGGATGTGGCGAATCGCTGAATACACGATACGCCCGGCCCGACTCAGCTTCACCTCGGCGTTGACGATCTGGCTCAGCAGATGCTCGCGGTCTTGCACGTTGGCCGTCAAGAAATACGAGCCCGCCCGGGTGTAGTCGTATCCCTTCTTTCGAGTAGACTGGCGGTTGTGTCGCCGGGGATTGTACGCCATGGCACGTCGCGGTTGTCTGCTGAAAGCGGCCCCGCCTTCGCGGGGTTACCATACAGACACATCCAGAGCCGTCCGATAACCGGCGTCAATCCTTTTTCATCTTCTTGTGTCCACCTTACCTGGTAGCTAAACCCCTCTTCCAGTCGTCGACGAAGGTCTTCATGAGTCAGCAGCGCGAACACGCCCACTGCCCATCACCGTGCTATCCACCTGTGGATCGCCCCGGTAAATCACGTCACCGGACCCCATGATGTTTGCTTTTACGAGCTCACGGGCGTAAACGTAGCAGTCACCCGATCCCGCAATGTTAACCTCAGCGGTGGCAACATTCATCTCGGAGGCGCGCACGTTGCCAGATCCGGCAATATCAGCCTTAAGAGTCTCAGACGATCCGCTCAGCGATGCCGTACCCGACCCGGCTATCCGGACGGTGACACTATTGGCGTCCAGTTCCAGCTGAGTGTTGCCGGAGCCCGCGATCTCCACAGAGAAGGCATCGGCGGAAAACGGAGTCTCACCGATAACATCACCCGAACCGGCAATGCTGACTCCTTCAAGTGACGGAATGGACACGTAAACGTCCGCCGACACACTGCGACGCGAGCTGCTCCAAAACCAACTGAGCCAGCCCGAGTCCTGGCTCCCCCGAATACGAAGGCGCCCGTTCTCAACAACCGTTTCCACATGTTCGAGCTCTTCAGCACTGCCCACGACCTCCACGCTATGGTCCTGGCCCTCGCTGATGTACAGCGTACCGGAAATCGCAAAACCAATTCGTGTGAACGGATCTACTTCTCTAATCTCACGATCCTGCGCCAGCACGTCGGCGCTCACCGACAGACTCATCACCGTCGAGAGTAGAACAACAGACAAAAAATACCGCATCGTCAGCGCATTCATGGCCTTTTCTGGACTTTAGGAGAGGGCAGGGGATTCGATTTTAAGATGACGTAAAGAGCGACAAGAAGTTACAGCGGTAGCCCAGGAGAGCAAAATTTCCTGTTCTACTTAGCTCTCTGATCCGTTCATGAGGATCGAATGATTGTACGGTTTGGGAACGAAAAGGCGATCCAAAAATGTACGGTTCAGTGCATTCTAAACGAGACGAATCCATTTAATTGTGACCGACAAGCTTGAGGACGTGATGCAGTTCGTGGAGGATGTTGGCCTTCTGCTCGAGAATGCCGGGCTTCCCAGGATGAGCGGGCGCGTACTGGGCTGGTTGCTTGTATCTGACCCGCGCGAGCAGTCGTTCCAGCAACTCACCGATGCACTCCAGGCGAGCAAAGGCTCCATCAGCGCATCCACCAACACGCTTATTCGGATCGGGCTCATCGAACGGATGAGTAAGCCAGGCGACCGAAAAGACTATTTCCGTATCCCAGACGGTGCCTGGCGAGAGCTTATACGGACGCGCATCCGCGCCATCCGAGAAGTCGTGAATCTGGCCGAGCGGGGGCTTGAACTAACAAGTGACCGACCGGAGGACGACCGGCAGTCGCTGCAGGAGATGCGTGAGGTGTACACCGAGGTGCATGCCGCGCTCAAAGAGTTGGTGACTGTCTCCACCGAGTAACAATGCCGATTTAGGGTTTCAAGGAACCGCGTCCGATCCGCTCGCCGCGGATGCTTAGCTGGCGCAGGTCAAGCTTCTGTCACACGTGGACTCATATCGTTGACGACGCGCGCACGGCATCGTACGCTGGGCTCGCGGAACAGCAGGCTTAGCGCAGGACTGCGAGGACCGTTAAGGCATAATCGTTTCGTGAAACCTTCACGCACCGAGCACCTTCGCCCGTAACTATATTTTTTAGGTTCAGTACACGGTGAACGGCAAGAGCACGTGTCGTGAGGTTGCGTTAACCATGCCCTTGCGTAAGGGCTGTCCCCACAGCACAACAAGGCACCTGCCGTACAGGTTTTCTGCAGAGTACCCCTCAGGAAAAGGACTCTCGGGGTGCGATCTTGCAGGCATATAGCTCTGTCTCCCACGCCGATGTCTCAATGAACGCTGCCGGCGCCTCAACGCGGCAGCGGAGGTAGCCTCCCATGATTCGACGATTGCTTCCCCTCTCCCTCATGGTATGTGCGGTGCTCCTGATTCCTTACGTGGCCACCACAGCCACTGCGCACGCGGCTGATGATGAGCCCAGTGCCGAAACCATCGTCCAGAACGCCGAGGAGTTGATGCGGGGCGACAGCCAGCAGGGCACGTACCGGATGAAGGTGATCACGCCTGATTACGAGCGCGAAATGACGTTCGACTTCTGGGCCGAGGGTAACGACAAGACATTCATCCGTATCCTCGAGCCCTCCCGCGACCGCGGCGTGGCCTACCTGAAGCTGGGCACGGAGATGTGGAATCACGTGCCGCGGATCGACCGCACGGTGCGCATCCCGCCGTCGATGATGATGCAGTCGTGGATGGGCTCCAACTTCACCAACGACGACCTCGCGCAGGCCTCCAGTCTGGTGGAGGATTACGAGCAGGAGCTCCTCGGGCGTACAGAGGTCAACGGAACCGAGGCCTTTCATGTAGAGCTCACCGCCCGGCCCGATGCGGCGGTGGCCTGGGAAAAGCTGCACTACTTCGTGGCGGTGGACACCTTCATCCCGCTGCGCGCTGAGTATTTCGACGAGCGCGGCGACAAGGTGCGCATCATGCGCTTCGACGAGGTGGGGGAGATGGGCGGCCGCACGATTCCCACCGTGATGGAGGTCACTGAGCCGGATAAGCCCGGCGAGAAGACGCGTCTGGAGCTGGTCGAGATGGAGTTCAACATCGACATCGACAGTTCCATCTTCACGCGCCGCAACCTTGAACGCAGCCGCTAAGGTGCATAGCCTTCTCCCTGAACCCGATGCATGGAGGCTCCCATGGCTTTCTACCTACGCCTCGCCTGGCGCAACCTCTGGCGCAACCGTCGCCGGACGCTCATCTCGGTGAGCGGTATCGCGCTGTCGCTCGTGATTGTGATCACGTTCAGTGGCGTCGTCCATGGCACCTTGAACGAAGTTATCACGTTGGGGACCCGGCAGTTTACCGGCGACCTGCAGGTAACGGCGAAGGGCTACGAGGACGACCCCACGCTGGCCAATTCGTTCTCCGCAGATGTTGCGGACTGGGAGGCGGTGTTTGGCGAACTGCCAGGCGGCACGGTTTTTACGCCTCGTCTCACCAGCTTCGGGCTGATCAGCTCGGATGATGCCAGTGCCGGCTCCATGGTCGTGGGGGTGGACATAAACCGGGAGGCGGAGGTCACGCACTTCCTGTCGGCGCTGCAGGAGGGAGAATCACTAAGCGCCGGTGATCCGGGCGGCGTGCTGGTGGGTCGTTTGCTGGCGCGCAACCTTGAGGTCGGCGTGGGCGACACACTGGCCGTGCTCTCGCAGGGCTACCGGGGCGAGATGGCCGCGGAGCTGTATTCCATCCGCGGCTTGCTCTCGACCGGGCAGGCGGAGGTCGACCGCAACCTCGTGGTAATGACGCTGCCGGCCGCGCAGGAGCTCTTCTTCATGGAGGGGCGCCTGACGCACATCATCGCGCGCCTGCCGGATGTGCACCGTGCTACCGACGTGGCCGACCGCCTCAATGCGGGCCTGCTACCGGCCGATGCCGACCTCGAAGCGCAGGGCTGGCAGACCTTCATGCAGGAGCTTGTGCAGATGGTAGATCTGAGCACAATCCGTAACTACATCATCATGGCGTTTATCCTCGTGCTGGTCGGGTTTGAGATCTTCAACACCACGATGATGAGCGTGCTGGAGCGCACGCGCGAGTTCGGTCTGCTGCAGTCGCTGGGGATGCGCCCCGGAGCGCTGGGCAGTCTGGTGGCCACCGAGTGGTTCCTGAAGCTGACGATGGCGCTCAGTCTGGGCCTCGTGCTGGGCGCCGGTGTGCTGGGCATCATGCATCAGTACCCCATCCCCATCGGCGGGGAGCTCGCCGAGGCCATGCACGGGTACGGCTTCATGATTGAGGCCATCACGGTGTCCTTCCGCCCGATCGTGTTCTGGTTGCCGCTGGCCGCGATCGCTGTCATCGCGCTGCCGGCGCTGCTCTACCCGCTCATTCGCACGGTTCGACAAACCCCCATGGACGCCCTCCGGGCCACCTGACCATGATAACTCGCATCGCATGGCGCAACATCTGGCGTAACAAACGCCGTTCGTGGGTGCTGATCACCGCCGTGGCCGCAGGCTTCTTCGCCTTCCTCGGCGGGATGTCAATTGTCACCAGCTTCGAAGATCAGATGCTGGACAACGCCGTCCGGTTCGATGGCGGCCACGTGCAGATCGCTGCCGACGGTTATCACGAAAATCCGAACGTCCGGAGGGCCATTGACGACCCGGCTCCTATTGCCGCCGCCTTGCAGGGCCTGCCTGGCATCGCGCATGAATCGCTGGTGCAGGTTGATGGCATGGCCACCAGCGCCCGGCGCTCGCTTGGCGTGATGATAACGGGCGTCGACCCGGAGGCGCCCGTCGGCACTGCGCATCTTCGGCAGTCCCTCGTAGAAGGGGAGATGCTCAGCGGCACGGCCGAGGGCCGCGTGCTGATCAGCACAAAGCTGGCCGACCAGCTCAGCCTGGAGGTGGGGCAGCGCCTCGTACTGATGGCGGCCGACCGCACCAACGAGATCCAGTCGGCCGCTTTCCGTATTGGCGGCCTCTTCCGCACAGGCCAGTCGGCCGTGGATGATCGCCGCGTGTTCGTCCACCACGACGACGCGCGGCAGCTGGCAGCCTATGACACGGAGGTTACCTCCTTCGCCATTTTTGTCGACGACGAGGATGCGCTCGATGCGGCCGTGGCCTCGATCACGGCAGCTCTTGAGGAAGCCGGCATCGCCACCGCCAACCTCGAAATTCTCACCTGGCAGCAACGGATGGGCTTCCTCAGCGCAATGTACGAGGTGATTGATGTCTTCAGCCTGGTGTTGCTGATTATCCTCTTCACGGCCGTTGCACTTTCCCTGGTGAACTCCTTCCTGATGGTCATCTTCGAGCGGATGCGCGAGTTGGGCGTGATGATGGCCAATGGCGTTCGCCCCGGCCAGATCAAGCGCATGCTCTACCTCGAGGCCAGCTTTATCGTGTCAATCGGCCTGGTCATCGGCGGGGCACTATCGGTGGGCCTTGTAGCCTACTTCAGCGGAGGCATGGACCTTGCCATGTTTGCCGAAGGGTTGGGCGACTTCGGGGTGGGCAGCGTCCTCTATCCACGCATCGATATGAGTGATCTGGTGCTGGGACTCATCGGCATCGTCGTACTGGTGTTTCTGGCCATTCTGTACCCGGCCCTCAAAGCCTCCCGGTTTGAAATTGTAGACGCCCTCCGCCACACCTGATGTCCTCACTCCCTAACCGTTCTGAATCCATGACTGCCTCCGAAGCCATTGTCCGCCTCAACGGCGTCTCTAAAATCTATGGACAGGACACCCGCGTGCCGGTCCGCGCGCTGGACGATGTGACGCTCTCCCTCAAAAAGGGCGATTTTGCGGCGGTCGCCGGTCCTTCCGGCTCGGGAAAGAGTACGTTGCTCAACATGATTGGAGGGCTCGACAAACCCACCGAAGGTCGCGTGACGGTTGCCGGTCAGGACCTCGGCGAGCTCTCGCGCAACGCCCTGGCCGATTTCCGCCTCTACCACATCGGATTTGTGTTTCAGGCTTTCAACCTGATCCCGGTGTTATCAGCCGTAGAAAATGCCGAGTTTGAGCTGCTGATGCAGGGCGTGTCAAAGGAGGAGCGGCGCGAACGGGTCCGCGAGGAGCTCACGGGCATGGGGTTCACCGAGGATCAGATGCATCGCCGCCCAGACGAGCTGTCGGGCGGGCAGCAGCAGCGCGTGGCCATTGCGCGAGCGCTGGTCGCGCGGCCCGACCTCGTGCTGGCCGACGAGCCTACCGCCAACCTCGACTCCACCACCGGTGGCCGCCTGATGGATATGATGGCGGAGCTGAACGAGCGCACGGGCATCACCTTCCTGTTTGCCACCCACGACCCGATGGTGATGGACCGCGCCCGGCGCTTCATCCAGATGCGCGATGGCCGGATTGAAAATGATGAGGTGCGTGACAGAACCACCGCGTCCCATGCCTGACCGAGCGACCCCTATTCTTTCTGACCTGATAACGGCGGCACGCCAGAGCGTGCGGTTGCGAGGGCTTCTCTGGGTGATTGCGGCGGCTCTGATGGCTACAACTACGCCAGTGGAAGGGCAGCCGTTACGGGCGGAGGTCGGCGGATATGCCAAGCATCTTACCATCAACGCAGGCACCCCGGTCGGTGAGTTTGTGGAGGCAGAGCGCTACTGGATCAACCTTTCGCGCCTGCGCCTGCAGAGCTGGTTGGACGCCGGCGACTGGCTTAGCGCCCGGGCCGACTTCGACACCGAGGTGCTGCTGGGTAGCTATGCCTCCTCACCGGCCTACCGGCTCAGCCAGGAGCTGGAACGGCCCACCTTCGCCGATCTCGACTGGCGCCTCTCCGACGGGCGCAACCACGACCTGCAACAGCGCTTCCACCGCCTCTACGCCACCGCCGACTTTGACGCCGTGCGGCTGCGTATGGGGCGGCAGCGCATCCACTGGGGCACGGGCTCTATCTGGAATCCCACCGATGTGCTCAACCCCGTCGATCCCACACAGATAGAGCGCGCCGAGGAGCGTGGCGTCGATGCCGTACACGTCTCCGTCCCCCGCGGCGTGTATTCGAACATCGAACTTGCGTTTGCGCCGGGCTGGACCGGCACCGCGGCAAGCCTCGGCGCCCGGGCGTCGACGTTCGTGCGCGGCACCGATGTATCGGTGATGGGCGGGCGCTTCCGCGGGCGCACGATCGTGGGCGGCGATTTTGCTGCGACCTGGCGCGGGGCGGGCATCAGCGGTGAGGCGGCGTACACCTTCCGTGACGACCGGTCGAACTACCTCCGCGCGATCCTCAACGCCGACCACATGTGGAGTGGCGGGACGCGCACCATGGTGGAGCTCTACCTGAACGGCCTCGGCGCTACCTCGCCCGACGATTATGAACCCGAGCTCCTGCTCGACGGCGAAGCCTTCAACCTGGGTCGTCACTACGTGGCCGGATTGGTCTCCCACCCGATCACACCGCTTCTGGAGGGCTCTTTCTACACGCTCTTTAACGCGAACGACCAGAGCGCCCTGCTCGGCCCGGCGCTGCAGTATTCCATGGCGCAGGACCTCGATCTGCAGCTGGCTGCTTACCTGCTCGTGGGCTCCGATGAAAGCGAGTTTGGAGGGCGGGGCGCTATCTATTTTGCCACGCTGCAATACTACTTTTAACCGCTCACCGCTATGACGTCCCGCCACCACATATGCGCAGTGAAGCCTCTGCTGGCCATGTTGCTGGCCTTTCTGATGGTGTCACTGCCGGCGAACGCTCAGCCGGGAGATTCAACGGATGTGCGCGACCCGGTGATCGGCCTTGCGCTTAGCGGCGGGAGCGCGAAAGGACTCTCACACGTGGGTGTGCTGAAGGTGCTGGAGGAACTGGACCTCGTGCCGGATCTGATCACCGGGACGAGCATGGGGGCGATCATCGGCGGATTGTACGCCGCCGGATACGATGCGGCAGCGCTGGAGGAGGTAGCCGCGTCGCTCGACTGGGATCGCATGTTTAGCAACGTCGCCGAGCGACGGCATCAGGCCGCGGAGGAACGCTTCCTTGCCCAGCCGCGCACCCTCACCCTGCCACTCGAAGGCCGGCAGGTGGGGCTGCCAGAAGGGCTTATCAACGGGCAACACATCCAGTCCGCCCTTGCGCAGCTCACGCACGGTGTGCAGGGTGTTTCCGATTTTCGCGATCTACAGATCCCCTTCGCCGCGATGGCTGCTGACCTCCAGACAGGCGAGCCTGTCCTGATGACGCGCGGAAATCTCGCCTATGCCCTTCGCGCAAGCATGTCCATTCCCTCCGTGTTTACCCCTGCTGAAGTCGATGGCCGCTGGCTGGTCGATGGAGGCGCGGTCCGCAATCTGCCCGTC
>SLED01000032.1 GCA_007124945.1 Salinibacteraceae bacterium
AATCAAAAACGCTATCCATGAGCTAAAGCCTACCACCCCCACGGTTACGCTCTCGGTGACCGGGCACTTCGGCCGTCCGCCGCTGGAACGCACTCCGCGCAACCGCGCACTGTGGCGCCTTGCGCAGCAGGCAGGTCAGCAGCTGGGCCTCACGCTTGAGGAAGGACGGGCGGGAGGCGCCTCCGACGGCAATGAAACGAGCCTCTTCTCGGCCACGCTGGACGGCCTCGGGCCCGTGGGCGATGGGGCGCATGCCGAGCACGAGCATGTCGATATCGAAAAGCTCGTGGAGCGAACGGCGCTTCTGGCACTCCTGCTCATGGCCGAGCCTCTCCCCGCCACGTCGGAGGACGATCACGAAAAATCATCGCCATAAAGGAACCCGAACAAGCAGGAAAACCTGCGTATGCCAGGCGCAAGCCAAACTTAACGCGGTCGCCGCTTCCACAACCAGTCCACCACCATGCCATGGCCACCGACTACCTGCTTCCCTCCCTTACCAGAATTTCTACGCTGGCCGATGCGGAGTTCACCGTTGTTGCGCGCCCCCGGGAGGTGTGGGCGACCGGGGACTACGTGGCGTTCGTGGTGGACGAGCCGCCGACAGGTCACGACCAACTGGAGCTTCCCACCGGCCGGATGCGTCCCGTCATGGAAGGTCAACGCTTTGTAGGCGCGTTGGGCGAGCGGCGTGCCACCCTCTCGGGTACGGGGGACTGGCGCCTGACCGGGGAGGACGGCCGTATGCACCTTCTCACCAGCGCTGGTCTGATGGGGAAGCTAAGCTCCCGTGCGCCCTTCCTTCCGGATTTTCTGGAAGTGGTGTACGAGGGACATGTCCACCTGGGAGGCCGCAAGGCTACCATGACGCAGTTCGTCCCCGACGCGCCCAGTGCAGCCTTTGCTATTCCCACGCTTCTGGTAACCGGTACGTCCATGGCCGCAGGCAAAACGAGCGTCGCTAAAGCCATCATTCGTCGGTTGAAGCACGGAGGTAAGCGGGTGTTAGGTGCCAAGCTTACGGGTGCCGGCCGGTACCGCGATGTGCAAAGCATGGGAGATGCTGGTGCGGATCTCATTTTTGATTTTGTTGATGCAGGCCTTCCTTCCACGGTGTGTTCGGAGGACACGTATGCTGCGCAGCTGAGGAAGCTGCTTTCGCGCATGGCGAGCGTTGAGGCGGATGTGGCCGTCATCGAGATTGGCGCCTCTCCGCTTGAGAGCTACAACGGCATGCATGCAATTTCCGCGATTGCGGATGCGGTGCGTTGTGTGGCGTTGGTAGCAACAGATCCATACGCTGCCCGCGGTGCGCTGGATACGATAGCGCTATCGCCCGACTTCGTGTGCGGCCCGGCTACCAATACCGATGCCGGCCGCAGCCTCATCGATGAATTAACTGGACTCCCGTCGCTTAACGTTGTAGACTCCGATACCAACGAAGCGCTGGACGAGCTGTTAGCCGAAACGTTTGGGCATTGAGTGATGGCTACCGACGCAGGCTTTAGTCACTGCTGATGCGGTGTATCCATGGATGGTTCGCCACAGTCACAGACGGACGATTCACCCCAGGTAGGCGGCCTGGCTGGGGAGGAAGTCGCGTACAAGGCACGCCAGTGGGTCGGGCTGTTTACGGGTCCGCTTCTGTTTGTAGGTATCATTTTGTCGCCCTCGCCTGAGGCCCTGGACGTAGCCGGGTGGCATACGGTAGCGGTGGCGCTGCTGATGGCTGTCTGGTGGATCACGGAAGCCATCCCGATCCCTGTCACCGCCCTTCTGCCCGTGGTGCTTTTTCCCTGGCTGGGCATTTTGCCCGTAGCGGATGCCACAGCGCCCTACGCTAATCCGCTCATCTTTCTCTTCCTGGGTGGCTTTCTTATCGCGCTTGCCATGCAACGGTGGGCGCTGCATCGGCGCATCGCGCTCCGCACGATCGCAATAGTCGGCACGGGGCCGCGGGCGCTTATCGCGGGTTTCATGATAGCCTCGGCACTCCTTAGCATGTGGATTAGCAACACCGCTACCGCTATGATGATGCTGCCGGTCGGGCTCTCCGTCATTCAGCTGGCCCGAACCGCACCGGCCGCGTCCGAGGCGCACGTCGATGTGTTTGCGCTCGCGCTGATGCTGGCCATCGCCTATGCATGCAACATTGGCGGTGTAGCCACGCTCATCGGAACGCCTCCCAATGCCCTGTTGGCAGGCTTTATGTTAGAGGCCTACGGCGTGGAGGTGGGTTTCGCACAGTGGATGCTGCTGGGTATCCCGATCGTGCTTGTGGGATTACCGTTGACGTATGCGTTGCTAACACGAGTGATATTGCGTGTGGACGATACGGCGCTCGCAGGAGGGCATGAGCTCATCGAGCAGCAGCTGCAACGGCTGGGGCATTTCAGTAGAGCCGAGGGAATGGTAGCAGCCGTATTCGGCACGGTAGCCCTTCTCTGGATCACACGTCCGCTACTTCAGGCCTACATCCCGGGCCTGTCGGATGCCGGAATCGCCGTTGCTGGTGGGGTGGTGCTCTTTCTGCTGCCTGTCGATCTGCGTACCGGCACATTTGTGTTGGACTGGACGGTGGCGAAGGAGCTACCGTGGGACGTACTCATCCTCTTCGGGGGCGGGTTGTCGCTGGCAAGCGCCATCGAAGGCACCGGGCTCGCGCAGTGGATCGGCCAGAGCATGACCGACCTCGAGGGCTTACCGGTGGCGCTGATTCTCGTAACGGTGGTGGCCGCCATCGTCGGACTCACCGAGGTGACGAGCAATACGGCTACCGCAGCCGCCTTCATTCCAATCATGGCGTCCCTGGCCATCGGTATTGGGCAGAACCCGCTGTTGCTCATCATACCCGTGGCGTTGGCCACCAGCTGTGCTTTCATGCTGCCGGTGGCCACTCCGCCCAACGCTATCGTATATGGGAGTGGCGACGTCACCATCCCCGAAATGGCGCGTGTGGGACTCTTTATCAATCTGCTCTTTGTGTTGCTCCTTACGCTGGCCGCTTATCTACTTGCGCCCGTCGTGTTTGGGTTTGAATTTGGCACCGTGCCAGACTGGGCCGGATGAGGGATGAGGCCTCAGGCCTGTGGCACGGCTGCAAATACACCCGCCCGCTGACCATGAGCAGGCCAGCGGGCGGAAATGGATGTATCGTTTTAGACGCGCGGCGTGGTGCTACTCGTCGCCGAAGTTGTTATCGCCGTCAGCATTATTCGCGTACGTGTTACCGCTGAAGGTAACATCCGCATCCTCTCCATCGCGTGCATGTGCGCCCCAGCCGTCGCTGTTGCGCAACTCGGAGTTTGTCAGCGTTAACTGGGCATCCGCGTAGATCTGCACGTTGGCCGCGGTTACGACGCCCCAACTACTACCACCTGCATACTCGATGGTGGCGTAATCGATCGTGTTCTGGCTGTTAGCCGACCGGATGCCGATTCCACGCCAGTGCCCGGGTTGCTCTACCACACCCGTCATGGTGATGGGGTCTTCGGCTGTGCCCTCCGCCACAATCGCAGCAGCATCGTTATTGATGCGAATCCCAGCATCGGCTTCAAAGATGAAGTCAGCCCCTGGCTCAATGGTAAAGGTGCCGTTGTCAATATCGGGGCGTCCTTCCATGCGGTACGGTACATCAAGGGCCGCTACCGTCACGTCGCCGCTCACGTCGTCAGATCTGACCCGAACGAAGTCTTCATCATTGCCAACGAAGGAGGAAGCCGCGTCCATCGCATCCATCGCCGGTGTGCGGATGGTGGCGGCCCACTCGTTGTCCGTGAAGGTGTTCTGGCTGAAGCCGGGTAGCTCCGCATCTTCCCGTGCAGATAGCCCAGCGGCCTCACTTCCGGTCAGGGTGACGTTCTCCAGCGTAATGGAGGCGTCGGAATACATCTGGATGTTTGCGTCATCGACGGTGCCCCAGCTATCCCCACCCGCATAGGCAATGTCGACGTAGCGCATGACGTTCAGGTTATTATTGGACCGAATGCCGATCCCGCGCCACCAGCCGCGTTGCTCCTGCGTGCCTGTCATGGTAATGGGGTCTTCGGCTGTTCCTTCTGCCACGATAGCAGCGGCATTGCCGTTGATGCGAAAGCCGGCATCGGGTTCAAACAGGAAGTCAGCTCCTGGCTCAATTGTGAGGGTGCCGTCCTCAATATCGGGACGTCCTTCGATACGATAGGGCACATCAAGTGCAGCAACCGTCAGATCGCCTTCCACATCGTCGGATACAACGCCAACAACGTCCTCATCATTTCCAGTGAAGGACGAGCCTTCATCCAGCGCGCCCATCAGGGGCGTACGGATGGTAGCGGCCCAGGCGTTGTCCGTGAAGGTGTTCTGACTGAAGCCGGGCAGTTCCGCATCGCTTCGGGCCGATAGCCCGGCGGCCTCACTGCCGGTCAGGGTCACGTTCTCCAACGTAATGGCGGCATCGGAATACATCTGGATGTTCGCGTCATCGACGGTGCCCCAGCTATCCCCGCCAGCATACGCGATGGTAACGTGGCGCAGGACGTTCTGGTTATTATCGGACCGGATGCCGAGTCCGCGCCACCAGCCCCGTTGCTCCTGTGTGCCTGTCATCAGAATGGGCTCCTCGGCCGTGCCTTCCGCAACGATGGCCGACGCATCACCGGTTACGCGAAAGGCCTCGCCATTCTCAAACTGAATGACGGTACCCGGCTCAATCGTAAGCGTAGCGCCATCGTCAATGTCGACACGGCTGGTTACGGTGTAGAGCGTCTCGGAGACAAGGGTGCGGTCCTCGGTGATATCGTCGGAGATCTCTTCCTCTTCCAGCACCTCCGGCTCAATCTCGAAGCCGTCACTGGTGCTGTCCATAGCGCCGTTGGCCGATACCTCCAGCGTTACGGTGTATTCACCCTCCACATCGGCTTCAAAGGTCGTGACTTCGGCCTCCGCGTCTTCCAGCACAGCGTCACTGTCGGCAGGTGCGGAGAGATCCCACGCAAAATCAAGGTTGTCGGCATTCTCTACGGTAGAGCTGCTGCCGTCAAGCGTTACCTCGTCGCCAACGGCGGGGTCGTCGGGATCGATCGTAAAGCTGGCGGTCACTGATGGGTCAGGGTCATCTATCGGCGGGTCGTCACCAACGATATCGTCGTCGCATGCGGTAAGCGATACAGATAGCGCCAGGATGGTCAGAACGAGGAGTGAGCGAAATGGCGTAGCCAGGGATGGAAAAGTCATCGTGCGATATACTGCAAGTGAGAAAGAATACAGAGAGCAGACAGGGGAAGGTAGCAGCGCGGTATCGCGAATTACCCAACGTGCATGCCTGCGCACTTACTATATGTGCAAGACTGGCCGGTCACCGGACAGGAAAAGCAGCAAAACGAGCTCACAGCCGGGGATTCATGCATCCTTTACGTTGTGCAATCTGCAGATGGAGATGTAGTCGATAAGGAGGTCAGGCATGGCTTGAATACTAAAGGTTTACCCGAGGGTACGCATTTCCGTGAAAGGAGCGGGATATGGGTTTGGAAGGTCAGGGACAGCGTTGTGCCCGGGAGCAATACCTCCGCAGGGTTATCTCTGCAATAAGAGTGGGCCCGAGTGGACATTTCTTGAGCAATGGATGAATCCACTTCTACCGTAGTTAATCCGGCGAATCATCCACAGATTGCAAGGAAATATCCCACAGAAACGCCATGGATTGCCCGTACCAACGGGTTCATGGAGCGTATGTATGTTTACCTCAGGTTGTCCGCATAGTCTCTGGTAGAAGCGTACAGTAGCCGATTCCTGGTCGCCCGGTTCGTACTCCGGGATTTCGGGTGTGGCGTAGCGATGCACCACGGGAGTAAAAGGCGGATCCCTCATAGTACGGTAGACTGCACGCTCTGCCGGATCGCCGATCTCATTTAATGAACCCGTTCCATGCTATGTCGCTATCTCCACGTGTTCTGACTACTGCATTGTTATCGTTTGAGGGGCCAGATCCCTACGCTCAGGCGGGAGGCCTGGGCGTTCGTATTACTCACCTCGCTCAGGCACTGGCACGCCGGGGCTTTGATACCAGGCTCTATTTTGTTGGAGAGCCGGACGCGCCCGGTGAAGAGCGTTTGCTGGACGGTAAGCTTACGTATCATCGCTGGTGCCAGTGGATCAGTGAGCATCACCCCAATGGGGTGTATGAGGCCGAGGAAGACAAGCTTCGGGAGTGGAATCGGACGCTCCCGGAGCACCTGCTCGAGCACTTCATCAGGCCGGCGATTGCGGAGGGCCGGCTTCCGGTGATACTCGCGGAGGAGTGGCATACGGTTGACACCGTGATCCGCCTGCACGACCTCTTGAAAGCAAACGGACTGGAGCGCCAATGCCTTATCTTCTGGAATGCGAACAACACGATGTCCTTTCACAGGATTGACTGGAAGCGCTTGCAGGAGGCCGCCCAGATTACCACGGTGAGCCGCTACATGAAGCATCTGATGTGGCCGCTGGGGGTGAACCCGCTGGTCATCCACAACGGCATTCCCGAGCAGCTGCTTGAGCCTCCGCAGCCCGCACGCGTACAGGCTCTGCGCAAGATGCTGGCACCGGAAGAGGGCGCACAGTTGCTCTTTAAGGTGGGGCGCTTCGATCCAGCCAAACGCTGGATGATGGCTGTGGATGCGGCTGCCTTGCTGAAGGAGCAGGGGCTCCCGGTAGCTTTCCCGATGGCCGGAGGAATCGAACCCCACGGACAGGAAGTACTGCGGAGAGCAAATGAGCGCGGGCTCTCCGTCACGGAGGTTAATGGCAATCCCTCCAGCTGGGACGAGCTAAAGACACTTCTCCTGGATGCACCCCGGGCGGACATCTACAACCTCCGTTTCTTCATGACGCACGAGATGCTGGAGACGTTCTATGCGGCTGCAGATGCGGTGCTGGCCAATTCGGGGCACGAGCCCTTCGGACTGGTAGGGCTGGAAGCTATGGCAGCGGGTGGCCTCGCCTTCACGGGGCCAAGCGGAGAGGAATACGTCCTCGATGGCAGAAATGCTATCATGCTCGATACCGACCGCCCGGAGGAGATCGCCTCCAACGTGGTGAGATTGCGGGAGGAGCCGCAGCGTGCTGAAGCGATCCGGTCCTTCGCGCGCCTCTACGCCCAGGACTTTACGTGGGACCGCATCGTGGACGTGCTCCTCGACAAAATCCTCTTCTGTGCACAGGAGCGAGGAAAGCTCAACTACGATTCTGGCACCAAGTCCTACGAGTTATCGCCCCAAGTAGAGGATGTGGTCATCTACACGGTGGTGCATCAGCCGCACCGCCCGCGTCTGCCCGCGGCACCGCTGACGAGGTCCATGTCCCTGGAGGAGGTCGACAACGCCCTCTTCGACCACGGTATGAACGAACACTATTTCCGCAAGGTATCCCGCACCTGCTATTATCCGGCGCTGGAGCGATTTGAGCGGCTGGTGGACGAAGGCCTGTCGCTGGGCATAGGGTTTTCGCTCTCGTTCGTTGAGCAGGCGAAAGCGTGGGATCAGGAGTTGTTGGAGCGCTTCCGGAAGCTGGTGCAGCACGATCGCGTGGAGATTGTGGCGGTGGAGCCCTCGCACAGCTTCATGCTCCTGTGGGATATCGAGGCATTCATCAAGCGTATGCGCTACGCGGCCGATGAGCTGGAGCGTATCTTCGGAAAACGGCCGCAGGTGGCAGACACCACCGAGCTGATGATGTCGGATACCATCTACCACGCGCTGGAGGAGGCGGGCTTTCAGGCGGCGTTCATGGACGGGCGCCCCTGGGTGATGCAGTGGCGCGAGCCCACGCATCTGTACCACCACGGCCCAGGACGGATGAAACTGCTCACGCGTCATTACGACCTGAGCGATGATGTGGGGTACCGGTTCTCCAACAAGGGCTGGGGCGGGTGGCCGCTGACCGCCGATGAGTACACCCGATGGATCGCCTCGGCCCCGGGCAAGGTGGCGGTCATCGGGTGGGACTTCGAGACGTTCGGCGAGCATCACCCGCCGGAGAGCGGCATCTTCGACTTTCTCGACCATCTGCCGAAAGAGGCAGAGCGTCACGGCCTCTCGTTCCTCACGCCCAGCGAGGCGGTAGAGCGCCACGGCGACAACAGTTACGAACTACCGCTACCGGCGTTTGCAAGCACATGGGCCGGCTCAGGCGGACTTGAGTTCTTCCTCGGAAACGCGGCACAGCAGGCTATCTTCCAGTTGATGATGCAGGCCCATCAAAAGGCCCTGCTGACCGGGAAACCAGAGCTCGTGCAGCGAGCGGCACGCCTTGCACAGTCGGATAACCTGCATCTCATCCAGTGGTACGGGCGCCACGGTGCGGAGGCCGAAGTGTCGGCCTACTTCACGCCGGATGAATGGTGGCATCTTGGCCCGGACGGTATCATCTGGGAGCTGCAGCAGGTCTTCAAGAACTTTATCAACTGGCTGGATGGGCATCTACCGCGGGAGCGTGATCGAGACAAGCCGACCCCGCCCCGCAAGCAGCGCGTGCCCGCGATGGACGGGCGTGCTGCGCCCAGCGAGCGAACAATCGATGTCACACTACACAACAATTAGCCGAATTGCGCCCGCTTCCGGTTGTGGAGGCGGGCGTTTCGTCTATGCACAGAAAGCCTATGTCTGAACGAACGCTGGATCCCCCACTCCCCGAACCCACCGCCGATGATGCTCCGGAGACCCGAATCGGGCTACCCCGGCCCCTCGGCGTGTATCGGCGCAACGACGGCGTCAACTTCGCGCTCTTTAGCCGCCACGGCGAGCGTGTGTGGCTCGAGTTCTACGATGCCATAGACGACAAAGCGCCCACGCACCGGTTTGAGCTAACCCCGGAGCGGCACCGCACAGGCGACATCTGGCATATTTGGGTGAAAGGAGTCCCGACTGGGCAGCAATACGGCTATCGCGTGGACGGCCCGTACAAACCTGAGGAGGGTCACCGCTTCAACCCGTATCGTCTACTGATCGACCCGTACGCGCCGGGCATTACGCACACGGATGACTGGGATTTCGGCAAGGCGTGCGGCTACGACCCATCGGGCGAAGGCGGGCTACGCGAGATGTCCCGCGAGAACAATGCCCACGTGACACCCTCCAGCTTGGTGCTGGATAGCCGAACTGGGTGGGAGGAAACGCGCCCGCCGCAGCACCCATGGTCGGAGACGGTCATCTACGAGTTGCACGTCCGCGGCTTTACCGTGCACGAGAGCGCAGGAGTGGAGCATCCCGGCACGTACAAGGGCCTCACCGAGAAGATACCGTATCTGCAGGAGCTCGGAGTAACAGCCGTGGAGCTGATGCCGGTGCACGAGTTTAACGAGCACGAAATCGGACGCATAAACCCGATTACCAGGGAGCCGCTACGCAACTTCTGGGGCTACAGCCCGGCCGCCTTTATGGCGCCAAACGCCGCGTACGCATGCGGCGAGTGCCTGGGCGACCAGGTGCAGGAGTTCAAGGAGATGGTGCGTGCGTTTCACGAGGCCGGGATCGAGGTGCTGCTCGACGTCGTGTTCAACCACACGGCCGAAGGAAACGAGACGGGCCCCACGTTTAGCTGGCGCGGGATCGATAATCAGCTCTACTATTTCCTGGAAAAGGACCGGACCTTCTACAGGGATTATACCGGCACGGGCAACACGCTCAAGACGTACCATGCCGTTGTGCACGACCTTATTCTGGATGCTCTTCGCCACTGGGTGGTGGAGATGCACGTGGATGGCTTTCGGTTTGATCTTGCCTCGGTGCTCGGGCGCGATGAGGACGGCAACCTGCGGACCGATCCGCCGCTACTGGAGCGCATCGCGCAAGATCCCGTACTACGCCACGTGAAGATGATTGCCGAGGCCTGGGATGCGGCGGGAGCGTATCAGGTGGGGAAGTTTCACGAAAGGCGGTGGTCGGAGTGGAACGGCCGCTTTCGCGACGATGTGCGTCGCTTCTGGCGCGGCGATGAGGGTATGTTAGGGGCCTTTGCGCAGCGCCTCACCGGCAGCGCTGACCTGTACGAGGACTCCGGCAAAGGGCCAGCGAGCAGCATCAACTTCGTAACCTGCCACGACGGTTTCACGCTGAACGACCTTGTGAGCTATGAACGCAAACACAACGAAGCCAACGGTGAGTTCAACCGCGACGGCTCTGATGCGAACTACAGCCGCAACTACGGCATCGAAGGGCCTACCGACGATGCTTCCATTCAGGCCGTACGTAATCGGCAGGTGAAGAACTTCCTGGCCACGCTGTTCCTCTCCCGCGGTGTGCCGATGCTCCTCCACGGCGACGAGTTCAGACGCACGCAGCAGGGCAACAACAACGCCTACTGCCAGGACAACGAGATCGGCTGGACGCTCTGGGACCGGCAAGAGAAGCACGCGGATATCCATCGCTTCACGTGCGAGATGACGGCGTTTCGCAGGCGGCACCCCGTGCTTCAGCGGATGGAGTTCTACCGAGACGATGAGGTCCGGTGGCTTGGCCCCGACGGGGAAACGCCGCCATGGGATGACCGGTCGGCGCGGGCGCTGGGGTTCCAGGTGCGAGAGGAAAGCGGCGCTCTGCTGCTCCTGCTGTTCAATGCCTCCGCGCAGTCCGTCGACTTCAACATTCACGCACCCCCGGATGGTTTTACATGGTACCGGGCCATCGATACCCAGCACGAATCCCCGGAAGACATCCTCCCCGAGGGTAAACAAGAGCAGCTCGACGGCATCTCGTCCTACCTGATGGGCCCGCAGTCGACGGTTGTGCTGGTGGGGCGGGGATAGCGCTATCGGGTAGATCTGTCGTGATTAGCCTTAAGACATTGAACTGTGAACCGGCCAAAGCAATGGCCAAGCGTCAGTCCGGCGAGCAACAGAGGACAGCGTGCGAATGGCCGCACCCTTTGAACGTTCGATAGGCTTTGGGTTAGCAGCCTACATAAAGGCCCGGAATCCTCCAGCTTCTCAGAAGCCACCGCACGTCAGGTAGGCCTCCGCCCTACCACACCAGTCATCCTCGACTTGATCGAGGATCCATCCGAAGGGTGCGGCGCCTGGCCGCCGGCATCTGCTTTGGGGCACGAAAGTGTAGGGTACCGAGTGCACATTACGCTGGTGTTGATATCAGCTCTTCGACCTGCGATGGGCTACAGGTCTCTTCTTGTATTCGGCTCGGTGCCGTCATTCCGAAGGTAGTGCTTCATGCAAACGGCCTATGGATCCTCGATCAAGTCGAGGATGAGTGCGCCTGTGAGCGTGATTGTTCGGAGAGGTGAAAGTCCTCTTCAGGCATGCACACTCCGACCTGTAACTGAAAGTAACTGCGTCTCCGTGA
>SLED01000189.1 GCA_007124945.1 Salinibacteraceae bacterium
AAAAAAACCGGCAGAAGCCAATCACGAACACCGCCACCGTAGCTTCGCTGCCCTAATGGCCTCGGTTGAACCTCCCTTCAGCAATCAACTGCACTAACACAGAGAATCGCTCAATTTAGGTAATTAACTTGCTTAGTGGCAACCGATTGGGTGTCTGGGTCGATAGTCTGCTAACGTTGGCGACAGAAACTAACGTCAGAAAGTAGTTTTATTCCAACCCCACCACCAGCGACGCATGTGGCCCGAGGTGGAGCGTGCCGTCACGGATTTCGGCATCGTCGTGCGATTGGAAGATGACGTCACCGGAGGCGTGGTGGGCCTCATCCAGCTCGATTTCGAGCGATTCGCCGCTGACGTTGTGCGCTACGAGCAGCCGCTCGTCCTCGTGTACGCGCTCAAAAAGCACCAGCGCGTCGTGCAGGTCTTCGGTCGTTACGAGCTCCCCGATGCTCAGCGCCGGACTGTCGTTGCGCATGGCAATCATCTGCCGGTAATAGTTCAGCATTGAGTTTTCGTCCTCCTCCTGCACCGAAACCGGGTCGACCGTCTCGTCGGTGCTGTACTCCGGCTCGATCCACGCGGTGCGCATCTCATCCTCGTCCTCCGGAGCCCACAGCATCGGCTCGCGGATGTTCTCGTCGGGCTTCATGCCGCGCATGCCGATCTCCTCGCCGTAGTAAATGTACGGCGCGCCGGGTAGCGTGAAGAGCATGGCCGTGGCAACGCGCGCCTTGTCCTCATCGTCCAGCACGCTCAGGAAGCGATCCTGGTCGTGGTTCGTGATGAAGGTGGCGTCGATGAAGTCGTCGGTGACCTCCCTGTAGGCCTCAAGGATGTTGGCGTGGCGGTAAACGAGGCTATCGTGTGAGGCGTCCTTCACGGCGTTCCACTTGCCGTACGCGATATCGAAGTTGAACTGCGCGGGCAGTCCGGTAAGGAACGGCGCGATGGTTTCCGGCGAGTCCCACACCTCACCGACGAGATACACGTCCGGGTTTACCTCCTCCATCTCGGCTCGGAATTCATCCCACCAGGCATGATTGTCCTCCATCCGATGCTCGGGGAAGATGTGCTTGGCGGCGTCGAGACGGAAGCCGTCCACGCCCTTCTCCAGCCAGTGCCGGCCGATGGCGAAGATGCTATCCCGCACGGCCGGGTTATCGAAGTTCAGGTCGGGCATGCCGCTCCAGAAGTAGGAGTAGTAGTACTTGCCTGGCAGGTGGTCCACAGGATTCCACTGTTGTATGTTGTCGGTGTCAGGGCCCGTCTCGTCCACAGTAAGCGTTTCGATATCGTCGCCCTCCGCCCAGATGTAGAAATCGAAGAACGGGCTGGTGGTGTCAGCGAGGGCTTCCTGAAACCACGGATGCTCGTTGGAGGTGTGGTTCACCACAAGGTCGATCACCACGCGCAAGTCGCGGGCGTGGGCTTCTTCCAGGAAGGTCTCAAAGTCCTCCATCGTCCCATAGTCCGGGTGGATTTCCCAGTAGTCGACCACGTCATATTTGTGGTACGTGGGCGAGGGATGGATGGGCAGCAGCCACATCGCGTCCACGCCGAGGCCATCGATGTAGTCGAGCTTGGCGGTCAGTCCCTGAAAGTCGCCAATGCCATCGCCGGTGCCATCGGCGAAGGAGTGGACGAATACCTGATATGAGGGCGTGTGCGGCCAGTCAACCGTGGCCACACGTTCGTCTTCAGCCTCGTCTGCGGCGTCGAAATCTTCCGGCGCGTCGCACGCAGAAAGAAGGAGCCCAAACGTGAGTAGGAGAGCGAGCGTGAGTGTGGTGGAGCGGTACATAGCGTTACGGGCAAGTGGGGAGGTCAAGCTTACGTGGGGCTGGCGGATACCGACTGCATGGTGTCGCCTTTTTCGATGCTATCGACAACTTCCATCCCGTCGGTTACTTCGCCGAACACGGTGTGGCGGCTCTTGAGATGAAGCCTGGTTTCCATACGATTCGAAAGGGCCGCATTATGTGTTTCATGTGAACTCATAGTGATGTTATTGTAATTTGTTGGGGGGGGTGGGCTACATAACGGCAGCTCGCACTCAATAGCATTCAACTCAAGAAACCATCGCTATGAAAGGCACTAATCTACTTCACGCACTCGCACTGTTGGTATCGGTCGTTTTTCTGTTTGGATGTACGGACTTAGGTGGACCGGCTGAGCGGGAGATTGACATAGAGCGCCTCGCGCTTGACATTTCTGAAACTGAGGATTTTCAAACGCTGGAACATCTTTCACAGCAAATGATCGCCATGTTACTTGAAGCGCAAGTTCCAGTGGCCGCTTTCCGAGACACCTTCGAATCTGAAGACCTTGATGCGGTACTCCCGCACCTGTCAAGCAAGCAAGTCGTCAAGTTAGGTGATATACAGAATCGGCTTTCACGGGCGTCAATTAATCTCAGGAGAAGCTTTCCAGAGCTTGACAGGCTTGAGGGTTCCGAATTTGATTGTAGTATACCCGACAGATTGGAACAGTTTATTGATCGGTACGAAGTCATGCTAAGCTCAGGTGCTCAGGATGCCGATCACTTTAATCCAAATTCTCTGATGTCGTCTCTTGTTGATGACGAAATAGAAGTTCCGATTGATGATGTTGATCCTGGCGTGACGTGTCAGTGGGGGCAGTATACGGTCTGCCTCAGTCTTGCCGGCTATGGTTCTTCTTTTACGGGTCCTGCCGCGGCCTTTGTATTTGGCGGGGCTGCTTATCTTTGTCTTTGCGATTATTGCGGAGGAGGCTGGGTCGACTGGGTGTGCTGGTGAGGTCGAGCAAGTCAAATACTTAAACATTAAACCATGAACGGTCATGTTACAATTTACCCCCATTCTATTGATACTTTTATTCTTACCGCTTGCTATATGGGGTGAAAGAATTGCGTTTAAAATAAGGCCAGTATATAACTACATTTTCTTTGGGGGAGTATGTATATTTTTTATCGTCTCTGCATATCTACAGCCTGAACTGTTATACAAAAACCTTCTCTGGGCTTTCTTTAGCCTAATGTTTATGTCAGTCTACCACGCAAAGCGAAAGTCGCGCGATGGTAATCCCAGGGATTCGACTACTTGAGCTTAACCACATGATAGGCAATCGTTTAGCGTATCCAATTGCGTTTCGAGACAGAAGCTATACGGTGTTGACGGTGACGGACTGCATGGTGTCGCCCTTCTCAATGGCATCGACGACATCCAGGCCGTCGATCACTTTGCCGAAGACGGTGTGGCGGCCGTCGAGGTGGGGCTGGGGGGCGTGCGTGATGAAGAACTGGCTGCCGTTGGTGTTGGGGCCGGCATTGGCCATGGAGAGCGCGCCGCGCTCGTGTGTGAGCGGGTTGCCATCAAGCTCGTCCTCGAACGTGTAGCCAGGGCCGCCGCGCCCGGTGCCGGTCGGGTCGCCTCCCTGGATCATAAAGTTGTCGATCACCCGGTGGAATGCCACGCCATCGTAGAAGCCTTCTTCAGCAAGAAAAACGAAATTGTTGACGGTCTTGGGAGCGTGCTCGGGGTATAGCTCCAGTTCAATCGTGCCCTTGTCAGTTTCGATCGTCGCCTCATAGACGGCGTCGGTATCGATCTGCATGTCGGGCGGGGAGGACCATTTCTGCGCAGCCATAAAGTGTAACTGTATCAATCAATAATCACGAGATACGGGTATGATAGCGCTTACATGGCAGTGGGGCAAGCGTTGCATACCGGAGATGGCTGCGTTATCGATGACCGTCCCTGGTCTGACATTCCTCGCACACCTGTAACACCTTTCCAGGATAGTCTGTCACAAGCCCGTCAACGCCGTTCTGGATGAGCGACCGGATATGATCCTCCTCGTTAACCGTCCACGCCTGCACGTGCATACCGAGCTCGTGTGCCGCTCGGATAAAACCTCCGGTGGTGAGCGGAATTCCATAATAGCTGCACGGGATCTGAAAGAGCTGCCCGGGTGAGGAAAAACGCCGATGCAATCCGGCCAGGTATAGCGCATAGAATGTTGCCACCTCTTTTCGAGCCAGGCTCGTTACGGCCTCAGGTTGTACGCGGCGGAATCGATTAAGGCAGTGCAAGCTGTCTGATGCCACAATCACATTGTGAACACGATTGGTTTTTTCGATGACGCGAGCGACTGCATCCGAGAGTGCCAACCCGCTCTCGGCTTTTAGTTCAATGGTGATGGGAGTGTCAGGGTAGCGTGTCAAGACCTCCTTCAGGGAAGGTATGAGCGAGCCGGTGAAGGGGCGGCTCCCGTCAGGATTAACGAACCAGCAGCCGGCATCAAGTTGCTGCAGCTCCTCCTGCGTCATGGAGCGCACCGCCCCGGTGCCGTTCGTTGTGCGATCGACCGTGGCATCATGGATGACCATCGGTACGCCGTCGGCCGAGAGCTGCACGTCGATCTCCATCATGTGCGCACCCTGCTCTACTGCCAGATCCAGCGAGGGCAGTGTGTTCTCCGGAGCACAGCCACGTGCACCCCGATGGCCCACAACGGTAATACCGTTACGCGGCAGGAAGGAAAGTGGATGTGAGGTTGGGGAGCGCACCATGGCCGAGATCATAGCGCTGAAGATTTTCATTCTTCAACGCGGAAAGACCTAAAACGGTGCGTCGTCCGTTTCCGGAAGAGGTGCGGGGCCGGCACCGTAGGCGTCCGCGTCAGAAAAACCGTCGCCAGCTTCCTCACCGTAGTGTTGCGTCAGATTCTCGAAGCGGGCATACTGGTCGACAAACGCAAGGCTGACCGTACCGATCGGCCCGTTACGCTGCTTTCCTATAATAATTTCCGCGAGGCCATCCGTAGAGTTGCCATGTTCATCCACCGTGATGCCGTATCGCTCGGCACGGTAGATGAAGGAAACCACGTCAGCATCCTGCTCAATCGAGCCAGATTCACGAAGGTCAGAGAGCTGCGGACGTTTGTCGCCACCCCGGTTCTCCACGGCTCGCGAGAGCTGTGAGAGGGCGATTACGGGCACGTTTAGCTCCTTGGCCAGCGACTTGAGGGAGCGCGATATCTGCGCGATTTCCTGTTCGCGGTTTGCGGAGCGGTTGTTCGTGGGGGCGTGCATCAGCTGCAGGTAGTCGACCACCACGAGACCGATATCGTGCTCGGCCTTGAGGCGACGGGCTTTCGCTCTAAGCTCCAGCACGCTGAGCCCTGGCGTGTCATCGATGAAAATTTCCGCCTCCGAGAGCTTGCCAGCTGCACGGGCGAGGCGCTGCCAGTCGTCGTCCGTCATCCGGCCGGTACGCGCAGCCTGTGCATTTACGCGCGCCTCGGAGGTTAGCAGGCGCTGCGCAAGCTGCTGGGCGCCCATCTCGAGTGAGAAAATCGCCACGCCTGCCGGGCGCTTCGGGTGGGTGGCCGCGTTGAGCGCACAGGCAAGCGAAAACGCGGTCTTTCCCATAGATGGCCGGGCAGCCACAATGATAAGGTCGCTGTCCTGCCAGCCACTCGTGAGGCGGTCCAGCTTGTGGAAGCCGCTGGGCACGCCCGTGACGCCACCTTCCTGCCCGTGAATTGATTCGAGCTGTTCCAGCGTTTCTTTGAGCACGTCCTTCATCGAGGTGGCGGCCTTGCGCACCTGCGTATCGGAGATGCGGAAGATGTCGGATTCAGCCTCATCCAGGAGCTCAAATGCATCAGCACTCGGGTCGTAGGCTTTGCCAACGAGTCCGGTCATCGTCTCAATCATCTGGCGCAGCAAGGCCTTCTCCGCAATAATGCGGGCATGATAGGAGACGTTTGCGGCTGAGGCGACTTGCGTGCTGAGCTCCGTCAGGTAGTAGGTGCCGCCAGCATCCTCCAGTTCGTCGCGGCGCTTCAGTTCGTCCGAAAGCGTGATCAGGTCAACCGGATCCGACTTCTCGAAGAGATGCTGAATGGCACGGTAGATACGCCGATGGCGCGGGTCGTAGAATGCCGATTCATCCGGAAGGACCTCGACCGCCTGCGGGATCGCCTCGTTCTCGATAAGCATGGCCCCCAGCACCGATTGCTCAACCTCAACCGCTTGCGGAGGCACGCGCCCTGTCTTCTCGTGCAGGTTGTGGATGGACGCCGAGCCCTGACGCCGGCCACCGGTCATCTTCTCGAGCGGGTATGGCTGTCCGCCGTCGTCGATGTTCATCCGGTTTGGATTCTGGTCGTGTGTACTCATAGAGGGGACGGCTGGTCTGAGTGCCGAGGTCAGCGCTCGGGCGTGCTATCCTGCGGTTAACTCATCGTACCTGGTGCGTAGTAACTGTACATCCTCCCATGTGGGACGCTTCCACTGCGGATTGCGCAGGAGCGCAGCCGGGTGGTAGGTGACCATGGTGGGGATGCCGTAGAAGTCGTGGAAGGTATCGCGCAATGCTCCCAGCGAGGAGCTCCGGTCGAGCATCGTATTGCCGGCCGTTTTCCCCACGCACAGCAGTAGTTTGGGTTGAATGAGGGACAGTTGTTTGTAGAGTATGGGGGCGTGTGCTTCTACTTCCGCCGCCAGCGGATCGCGGTTGTTGGGCGGGCGGCTCTTGAGGATGTTGGTGATATAGATTTCTGAGCGGTCGAAATTAATGGCCGCCAGAATCTTGTCGAGCAGCTGGCCTGCCCGGCCAACGAAAGGTTCTCCCTGCTTGTCCTCATTGGCACCCGGCGCCTCTCCGATAATCACGAGGTCCGCCTGCGGGTTTCCCACGCCCAGCACGGCGTTGGTGCGCTCCTCGTCAATAGGTACCAGAATGGTTTCTTTCACCCACTGCTCCACTTGATCGAGCGATGTCATGGAGCACAGGGGTGAGTCCTCTGGAATCAGCGCGGCGATGCGTTCCGCCGGAGGCAGGGTCACGTCCTGTGTGGGGTCAATCTGATTACCGAACAGGTCGTGGTTGGCCATGTCGTCGTCAGAGGCGTCGGGCTCGTTGGAGGTATTCGCACGTTCCGGATCTGGATCAGCGGGCGCGATCGGCAGCAGATCGCCGGTGAGGGCGCGCTCAAATTCAAGTGCGTTACGGGCCTGCCGAATCCAGTTGTTCATGCGGGCGGAAACCAGGGTACAGGGGGCAAATCATAAAGGGGGCGGGGAGGCCGGTGTTCCGTCTTCGAACGGGTAGTTCAAACTTCCGAAGCGACGAAGATGTGCTGCAGCATGGTCAGCGCCAGCGCTTCCTTGGACTGTGTGGGAAGCGAGATTTCGTCGCCATCCTTGCTGATGAGCGTGATGCGGTTCGTGCCGGGCCCAAAGCCGGCTCCTGGTTCGTTTGCGTGGTTGAGCGCAATCCAGTCAAGGCGCTTTCGCTGCAGCTTCGAGCGGGCACTGGCTGCCCCGTTGTCGGTCTCAAGCGCAAAGCCGATGAGGAGCTGTCCGTCCCGCTTTTGCTTGCCGAGAGAGGCGAGGATATCGACCGTCGGTTCCAGTTCCAGCGTCAGGCGGTCGCCATTCTTCTTTAGCTTTGATTCGGATTTTTTGCTGGGCGTGTAGTCTGCTACCGCAGCGGCCATTATCACGACGTCAGCATCGGCATGCTCGTGTACAGCGGCGTGCATCTGCGCTGCAGTCTGCACGTCAACGCGGCTTACGCCCTCGGGAGTCTCAAGCATGCTGGGGCCGGATACGAGCGTTACGTCGGCGCCGAGCCTGACTGCAGCGCGGGCAAGCGCAAAGCCCATCGTGCCGGTAGACGGGTTGGTGAAAATCCGTACAGGATCGAGCGGCTCCCGGGTTGGCCCAGCGGTTACGAGCACATGTTTTCCTGAGAGCGGTTTCGACGAAGGAGTCGGTGCCGCGTCATTGCCGGTGTTTTCGGAGGTGCCCAGATCCTGGTCGATTCTTGCGAGGATTTGCTCGGGCTCGGGCATACGTCCTTCGCCTGTAAGCCCGCTCGCCAGCTCGCCGTGCTCGGGTTGCATAAGCTGATAGCCGAGCTCTTCCAGCAGCCCAAGATTCCTTTGCACGGCCGGATGAATGAACATGTCGTGATCCATGGCGGGGCAAACGAGCACGGGGCACCGGGCGGCGAGGGCGGTTACCGTCAGCATCGAATCAGAAAAGCCGTGCGCCAGGCGGGCGATGGTTTGCGCGGTGGCGGGGGCAATCACGAAAAGATCGGCCCAGCGCCCCAGCGTAATATGTTTTGTCCAGCTCCCCTGCTCGTTTTCCGGAAAAATATCGGTCAGCACCTCGCGTTCAGAGAGGGTGCCGAGTGTAAGCGGCGTAATGAAGCGCTGTGCATCCTCGGTCATAAGCACCTGCACCTCAGCGCCGCTGCGTTTGAGCAGCCGCACCAGCAGGGCTGCCTTATACGCTGCGATTCCTCCCGTAACGCCGAGGAGTATCTTACGCCCTTGCAGGCGTTTTTCGCGAACGATAACGGGGGTAGCCATGACGCAAGTGGTTAAACCTGATGATGCGAGCCCGCTAAAAACCGCCGGATGTGGCCAAGCGTTTCGTCAACGGCGTGCTCGAGAACGTCATTGACTACCACGACATCGAAATCGTCCGCAAGCGATATCTCCATCCTGGCGCGGTTAAGGCGTTCCTGAAGCGCTTCGTTGCTTTCGGTCCCCCTCCCAGTCAGCCGTTCGGCAAGAGCGTCAAGCGAGGGCGGCTTCACAAAGATGACCAATGCGTCATCGCCAAAATGCTCCTTCACGTTTTGTGCGCCCTTCACATCAATGTCGAGAAGTACGGGCTTCTCCGGTGTTGCCGCGTTCACTTCTGATCGCAGCGTGCCGTAGTAGAGTCCGTCATAGACCTGCTCGAACTCAATCAGAGCATCTTGCTCGATGAACTGCTCGAACGCTTCGCGGGTGACGAAGTGGTAGTCGACGCCATCGGTTTCATTCGGGCGCGGGTCGCGGGTGGTCGCTGATACCGAGAAGCGCATCTGCGACATGATGCCGAGGACACGGCGTGCAATGGTTGTCTTTCCCGCTCCGCTGGGAGCTGTAAGAACGATGATGCGGGGGGTGGGCATGCCAGCGGGTCGCGGGGCGATTATTCGATGTTTTGCACCTGCTCACGGATCTTTTCGACGTCCTCCTTCATGACTACCGCGAGCTCGGTGATGCGGGCGTCATTAGCTTTCGAGCCGATCGTGTTCACCTCACGATGGATCTCCTGCACAATAAAATTCAGTTTCCGTCCTACAGCCTCGCCATTCTGGTTATCGAGCGCCTCACGGAAAAGATTCAGGTGCGAATGAAGGCGTACGCACTCTTCCGTCACGTCGAGCTTGTCGGTTAACACGGCGGCCTCCTGTGCGATGCGTTGCGGGTCAAGGTCGCGCTCGGCCAGAAGCGCGTCGATGCGTTCGTGAAGACGTTGGTGAGCCTCCTGGACGCGCTCAGGCGCGCGCTCCTCCACTTCGTTCAGATGGTGTTCGATGCTCTCGATGCGGCTCCGGAGTTCGCCCTCCAGCGCTTCTCCCTCTTGCAAACGCATCTGCTGAAGCTGCTCAATAGCTTCGCCGAGGGCGTTCTCCACAGCCGCCCACGTCTGGCCATCGTCCTCGGGCAGCTCTTCCCGGCTATCGAAAATGTCGGAGAAGTGAAGCAGATGTTCCAGCCGAACGGGAGCCTCCACGCCAGCCACGTCCCGAAGCTGTTCGAGTAGTTGTTTGTAGGCGGTTGTTGCCTCTTCGTCCACCTCAATGGGGAGCACGTGCTCGTCCTCGCGCTCCACCTGAACCTGGATACTGATGCGCCCCCGATCAAACGCTGCCTTCAGAGCTTTCTGAACCTCGGTCTCCCGATCGGATAGCAGTTGCGGTAACCGGAGCTTGAGATCCAGAAATCGGTTGTTTACCGATCTGAGCTCTACGGTCGCGGTAATGGCGTCAACGTCAGCTGAGCCACGTCCGAAGCCGGTCATGCTGGAGATCATTACACAGAAGCTGGGTTACGAAAACGTTGACGGCCTGCCGGCCTTATACAAAAGAAGCCGAACCTGAGTAGGCCCGGCTGTGCGTGGCGGAGAGGGAGGGATTCGAACCCTCGGTACCCCGAAAAGGGTACACTCGCTTTCCAGGCGAGCCCGTTCGACCGCTCCGGCACCTCTCCATCGGTTTGTTGCAACAGACACGTGGTATACACGCAGCCCGCTGCAGGTTTCGTGCAATTCGGGCGAATGGTGGGCCGTTACGATGATCGGTGTGTACCGCGCCTTTATTCAGCCGGACCTGTGGCGCCGGCATTCTTTCGGTGGAAAAGCGAAAGTGAGAGAATGTTGAGCCCATGAAGCACGCCAACAGCGAAAATGGCGATTCCCAGGCGCAGGCTAACGTCTCTGAGCATAGGCTCCCATGCGGCACTCCGGAACGTGGTGCCCAGATTCCAGAGGAGTAGCCCCGTGGTGATCAGGTACCAGCCTATGCGCAAGAGGGTCGCGACCGCTTCTGCGACCGGGCTTGCCTCCCCTAATGCATGAAAGACCAGCTTCTTACCCTGCCGGTGAATTAACTCGCCAACGATGATGGCGAACGGAATGAAAAGCGCGGCAAACAGTAGATGGCCCATGAGCAGGAAGCGTTTCGTTACGAGAGACTTCCGGGAATATACCACCCTTGCCTGCTACTGGCAACAAGAGCCGCTGGTGGTAATTCTGCGACAGCCTGCGAGCAAGCTCGCCGCGGTGCGTTGCCACAGACGGTTGCCGACTTGTGTGGCGATTGCTCAGGCCATCTCGGGCAAATCGGCCCGAAGTTCCTCTGCGAAATACCGTTCGAGCGCCTCCAGGGTGTCCTCTGTCGTGGGTTCGTCGCGCGCAATTTGCCCGTTCTCAATCACCGTAATACGCTCGCACACATCGGTTACATGGCCCAGGTCGTGACTGGAGACCAGCATCGTGGTGCCATGGGCTTTTTGCGCACGGCGCAGCAAATGAATGAGCTGTAGTTGTGAGCGCGGATCAAGGTTGGCGAACGGTTCATCCAGCACCAGCACGCGAGGCTGGATGAACATTGCGGCGATGATGCCTATCTTTTTACGGTTACCCTGGGAGAGGTCGCGGAGGTATTTCGTTGTCTGGCCGAGCGGTTCATCGGTGTAAAACGAGCGAAACGGCTCAAGGCGATCGGATTGCTCTTCTTCAGAGAGGCGATAGGTGCTTCCGACAAAAGCGATGAACTCGTCTGGGGTGAGGAAGTCGATCAGAAAAGAGTCATCCAGGTAGGACCCGGTAAATGACTTCCACGTCCTGTCGACCGCTACAGGATGCTCTCCGATGCAAACGTGTCCTTCGTCTGGCTGGATGAGATCGAGCAGGAGGCGAAGAAAGGTTGTTTTCCCGGCACCGTTGTTACCCACAAG
>SLED01000261.1 GCA_007124945.1 Salinibacteraceae bacterium
ACGCCCGGCGCAAACAGGAATATCTCAAGGATCTCCGTTCGATCTTCGTCATCGTCGAGCTCTAATGTCTCGCGATCTTCGCCAACGTTCTCGCCCTCAATAACGAGGCGCATCCCGAGGTCTGTACCTCGACCGATGCACTGTACTGCAGCAGGTTCACATTGCAGATCCACGCTACTTGGGAGCGTGTCAAAGGTCTCCTGCACGATCTCATCGTTCGTACAGAAGGTGGTCAGCGATACATTCGTAACGTCGCCTTCCAGTTGAACAAACGTTCCATTTTGAGACGTATCAGAGCAACCGGTTAAGAGCAACAGGGCTACAACCGGTATGAAGAGGGCGGATATTAAACAGCGCATGGGTAAAGCAACGTGGCGTTGTGGGGAGTAACTGATGCATAACTATACGCCCTTCCCCGTGATAAAGGTCTCTTACCCGTCCTGCGGATCCTCGGGAGCCTTCATTCTTACGTAAGGCTCCCAATACTTTTACTCCTCCACCTGCTTCACTGCAATGCCATCTCCCCCGCAGGCATATGGTGAGCGATTCGCTCGCGACGTGCGACGAATCCGCGAGGCCAGAGGGGTGACCCTTGAGGCCATCCAGGACGCAACAAAAATTCCGCCGGATCTGCTGCACCAGTTCGAAGAGGATGCGCTGTTCACGCATCGCATGTTCAACAAGGTGTATCTGCGATCGCTGGCGCGCTCGTATGCGGAGTTGATTGAGGTTGAGCGGGATGACATCATTACTGCGCTGGATGCCGCGCTGCAGGGAAGCTACGGCAATGAGCTTGCGCAGAAATATCTCGGGGATGCGCCAGTAGCTCCGGTAGAGGAATCCGACGAAGAAGCTCCCGAACCGGAGCCCACGGGTGAAGAGGACCTGGCACCCACGAGCGATGAAACTGTAGCGCCTATCGCGCCAGGAGAGGAGGTGGATTCAGAGGGGCAAGAAGCCGAAGCCGCGGTAGGAGATACGTCTGATCCTGCAGGGCAGCCTTCCACTGTGTCGACCGAGGCGCCACCACCGGACCAGGGTTCAGAACAACGGGAACCGGCGGCGGAAGAAGAGCCCAGACCTGGAGCAGTCGTAGCCGAAGAATGGGCACAAACGAATAAGCAACCGGTGCTTCCGTTTGCTCTTGGTGGAATTGCAGCCGTACTGGTCGCCGCGCTGATCTTCTTTGCCATTCAAAATGACTGGGCCAGCGCTCCGGAGACCGAAGTCACCGAACAGGTTGAAGACCAGGCGCCCATGGACACCGTCACCGAACCGGTGCCGGACGATCCGCCAGAACCGGAACCGGCACCCAGCTCTGCTACACTCGGGGATACCATGCGCGTCGAAGTAATCGCCACATTTGATCGAGTCGACCCTATTCGCATCCGCGTAGATGATGACTTGAGACGCCCCTACTGGATCGAAGAAGGGGAAAGCCGCACCTTTTCGGCCACCCAGCAATTCATTCTCGAGAATCAACTGGATAATATCGAGCTGCGCCTGGAAGGATACGAATTCCCTACAGATCAGCGAGACGAGCAAGGGCGTATTGTAATCACGCGCGAATTAGCTCAGCAGTTCATCCGTGAAGCCGGCTCGTAAATCGTTTGTGTACTTTCAGCGCACCAGCACATCTCACCTATGAATTCACCGGTAGCGCAACGGACGGATGAAATGCTCTCACGTACGCGGGAGCTGCTATCCCACATCGAAGCAAACGGTGCCAGCGGTACGCTATTCAGTGATCCGGAAACGCTCGTAGCCAACCTACGAGACGTGATCCGATTTCATGACCGGCGTTACTATGTCAAGGATGACCCGGTTATTACGGATGGAGAGTACGACCGTTTGTTCGCCTACCTGCAGCAGCTTGAGGACGCGCGTCCCGAGCTGAGAGACGATACGTCCCCGACCCAACGCGTGGGTGGTGCCCCTCTTGATGCGTTCGAGAAAGTCAGGCATCCCGAGCCGCTTTTGTCTCTATCAAACGCTTTCGATGCTGAAGATCTGGCTGCCTGGTATGACCGTTGCCGGCGTGGACTCTCCGGACATCTTGAGGCGGACGACCCGCTTCCAGTCAGCGCAGAGCTTAAGATCGACGGGCTTGCTGTGGCCCTTACCTACCGGAGTGGAAGGCTGATTACCGCCGCGACGCGTGGCGATGGGCGCGTAGGAGAAAACATCACCCGGAATGTACGCACGATCAGGAGCATCCCGCTCAAGCTCGAGGACTCGGACCGCGACATGCCGGAGCAGTTCGAGGTGAGAGGGGAAGTGTTTATGCGGCGGAGTCGGTTTGAGGCGTTCAATAAGGCACTTGAGGAGCGCGGGGAGAAACCGTTTGCGAATCCCCGGAACGCGGCTGCTGGCAGCCTTCGCCAGCTCGACCCAACAGTTACCGCCGAACGCCCGCTCGACTTCTTTGCCTACGGTGTCGGGCCTTCGAACGGCTGGATTCCCGAATCACAGCACCAGACGCTAAAATGGCTCTCCGACCTCGGATTTCCTGTGGGCGGAAAGGCTGAATATTTTGAAAGTCTGGACGCGCTGCAAGAATTCTGTGAAAGGTGGGCCGAGGATCGTGACTCCCTCGACTATGAAATCGATGGTGTGGTCGTAAAGGTCGACTCTGTCGAGTATCAGAGGGTGCTGGGTACCATTTCGAATGCTCCAAGATGGGCTGTCGCGTACAAGTTTCCAGCCCGTGAAGCTACAACCACGCTCACCGATATCATTGTGAACGTGGGCCGTACCGGAGCTATCAAACCCGAGGCCGTGCTCGCACCTGTCCATATCGGTGGGGTCACAGTATCACAGGCAACCTTGCACAACGCAGATTACATTTCCGACCGCGATATCAGGATTGGGGATACAGTGGTTGTAAAACGTGCAGGTGATGTAATTCCGCAGGTGGTGCGTCCAGTGGTGGACGCCCGCTCGGGCGAGGAGCAGGAATGGTCCATGCCCGACGTCTGCCCGTC
>SLED01000166.1 GCA_007124945.1 Salinibacteraceae bacterium
TCCATAAACGGACTCGCTACCATACTGTCGAGGGCCGGAGAGTTTGAAGAAGCCGAGACCCTCTATCGCGAGGCGCTGGAGCTGCGTCGTGAAGCACACGGCGAAGAACACGAACATGTGGCAGCGACCATGCGCAACCTCGGCATCCTGCTCGGGCGACAGGACCGGCTCGATGAAGCCGCCGAGTTGATGGAGGAAGCACTCGAGATCGAACGGCAGGTTCTCGGACCCAGCCACCTGCAAGTCTCGGAGACGGCTACAAGCCTGGCCGTCGCGTATTCGCAGCAAGGCGATTCGGAAGCTGCACGGCCTCTCCTGGAGGAAGCGCTGGAGATAAAGACGCAAACGCTGGGTGAGGATCACCCGAGCCTGCTCGCCACCATCAACAATCTCGGGGTTATTACGGAACGACTCGGCGATTACACCACGGCTGACTCACTCTACGGCCGCACGCTGGATCTTGCCGAAGCCACCTACGGCCGGTATCATCCATCCGTGGGCATGACGACGAGCAACCGGGGCACACTCGCTCGGCGGCAAGGTGACTACGAGACTGCCCTCGAACGGTACCGCGAGGCGCTGGAGATTCAGGATACCGTTTACGATAGCCAGCATCCCGAAATCGCCGGGCAGCTCAAGAACATCGCCCACGCGCTCGACGGGCTGGAACGGTATGACGAAGCGGAGTCCTACTTTTTGGAGGCGCTTGACCACGCTGAAACGGTGTACGGTGCGGACAGCCCGCGGATGGAGGAATTTCTGCGCGACACCGCGGCGTTTTATGAATCGCAGGGTGATCAGGAAACAGCCAACCAGTATCTCGAACGGCTGGAGGGTTAAGGGCTGGAATCACTCACAAAAATGGTTGTACGTGCGAGCGCTGATCCCGAAAAAAGCTTTTCGTTTCAGGCGAAGCGACGCAATCTCATAAGGGTTGACTGCTCCCGCACATGAGCACGCTTGAACGGTAGCACCAGCCGTAGCACAGGCCCAGCCTCGCAATGGTAACCGGTAGCTTGGCACCTCCATGCCACACCTGATAAAGTCGCCCCCCTGCAGTACATGGGCTCGGCTCAACGTCATGTCAGTCGCTTCCTTCCAAAAGCTACTCGCAAAACCGGGCAGGAGTACAGCCTCGCTGTCATGACGTCGAAGCCTGCTCCGGCTGCTCCTTGAAGCTATTTAGGGCCTCCTCCACCGTATCAAAATGGGCGAATGCCGAACCCAGCAACCGCGTCATCACGAACACGCCATGAACGCGATCGTGAGTGCGTGCAAGGCGAAGGTCACCCCCGGCATTGCGTAGCGTGGTCAGCGCGGCTATGAGCGTGCCCACACCCGAGGAATCAATGAATGTCGTCTTACCGAGATCCACTACCACCTGAAGCTTCCCCTCGGACTTCAAATCCTCAATCAACTCCTTAAACTCGGGGCCCTGAATACTACCCAGGAATTTTCCTTTTATCCGAACGATCGATGCCTGATATCTCTCCTCTACATTTATGCTCATAACACACTCCACAATTGTGTGAGAGGGAATAGTCACGTTGATAGTATGCCGAAAGGGCTCGCCAGGTTACAACCTGCGATACGATTTTTTCCAACGAATCATGGCCTCCAGCAAACACGGTAGTGTGTATTGAGTACATATATCGTATTCACAAAACCTCGCAGGTGTGTATTAGTTGTTTAGCCTGCACTAACTTTTTATTTCACCGACACTCCCCATGCGAATCCTTACTGCCCTGCTGCCGCTGCTTTTCTATTCGATGACCGTTGCACACGCCGACGGTATAGAGGGCCAGGTGCTCTCGGAGGAAGACGAGACGCTGGTGGGAGCCACCGTGGAAATAGACGAACTTGAGCGCGGAACTGCCACCGATGCAGAGGGCCGCTTTCGGTTCGACGATGTTCCGGCCGGCGACTACAGTTTAACGGTGCGATTCCTGGGGTACCAACCGACCGAGGTTCGAGTGCGCGTCCCACAGGAAGAGGATCTGGTGATACGCCTCTCCCCAACCGAAGCGGTGATTGACGATGTGATAGTGACCGCCTCTCCTGTCGGGTCAACCACGTATCAGCCCGCGCAGGCCTTCGGAGTACAGGAACTGCAGGAGCGTTCTGCTTCGTCCTTCGGCGAGCTATTGGATGGTGAACCCGGCATCGCCATGCGATCGTTCGGGCCTGCTCCCTCCCGGCCCGTAATTCGCGGATTCGACGGTAATCGTGTGCTCATCCTGGAGAACGGCGAGCGCATGGGGGACCTCTCCAACACGGCCGCGGATCATAACATCTCGCTCGATCCGCTGGCAGCCGAGCGCGTAGAGGTTGTGCGCGGGCCGGCCAGCCTGCTCTACGGCTCCAGCGCGGTGGGCGGCGTGGTCAACATCCTGACCTCCGACATCCCCCGCGACTGGCGTCCTGGCCACTCTGGCACGATTGCCATGGAAGGAGCCTCCATGAACAACTCGATGAGCGGTCTTGGCCGTTACCAGGTGGGCGGCGAATCGTGGGCAGGAACGGCTCGCTTCTCCGCACGCGATGCCGATGACGTGCGCACACCCGGCGGCGTGCTTCCCGGCACGGAGATCAGCAACTTTGAAGGCGGCGCCGGCTTCGGGTATCGTGCTAACCGGTTTGATGGCGGGCTCTCCATTTCAGCCCTTAACCATACGTTCGGCCTTCCGGAGGAGCTGGACGACCCCGACGAAGAGGCCGAAGTTCGGATGAACCAGCAAACGCTCCAGGGACGAGCCACGTGGCAACAGGACGCTTTCTTCGAGAAGATCGATCTGCGCCTGCACGGCTCGCGCCTCTTCCAGCAGGAGGTAGAGATGGAGCACGAACCTGACGGCTCGATCGATGAAGATATTGAGTTGGAGTTTGATCAACTGAGCGCCAACTCCACCCTCACCCTGCATCACCGTCCGTTTTCAGTGTTTGATGAGGGTGCACTCGGCGTAAACCTGCACGGACGAACGATGGACGTCGGAGGCGACGAGGCGTTTACACCCGGCGTGGAGAACGGCTCCGTTGCGCTGTTCACGTTTCAGGAGATCCCGCTTAGCGACCAGGTGCGCCTGCAATTGGGCCTCCGGGGTGAGGCGCAATCCCTCCGGACCAGGCAAAACGCAGACTTCCCGGCGATCGATGAGCAGCGAAGCAACCAGGCGCTGTCAGGGTCCATCGGACTGAACGTGCGCCCGACCTCCGGGCTGGAGATTGGTGCACAGGTTGCGCGGGCTCATCGTTTTCCTATTCTGGAAGAGCTCTTCGCCGATGGCGTACACTTCGGTATCGGAGTCTTTGAGCGTGGCGACCCTACCCTCTCGACGGAGGTTGGCCTGGGCACCGATCTGTTCGCTCGCTGGTCGAATGGCCGCGTTGACGCAGAGATAGCAGGCTTCTTCACTCGGATCGATGACTTCATCGCGTTCGTGCCCACGGGCGAGGTCTTCGTCGACGACAGCGAGCGCGAGTGGGATGTGTTTGAATATCGCGCCGGCGACGCTGAACTGTTCGGTGGCGAAACTCAACTACGCGTGGCCCTGACGGAGCGGCTGCAGATGGGTGCATCGGCTGACTTTGTGCGCGGTACCCGGGTGGACACGGATGAGGCTCTCCCGCGCATGCCGCCACTTCGAGGCCGCCTGAGCGTCCGGTACGACACCGACACCTGGTGGCTCGGCGCCAGCGCTCGCGTGGTAAATGAACAAGCACGCGTGGCTTCAGAAGAGCTCCAAACCAATGGCTATACACTTCTTGGCCTCAACGCGGGCGTTCGTCTTGATGCAAGTGGCTCCCACCGCATCTCTCTGCGAATTGACAACGTCACCAATACGGAATACCGCGACCACCTCTCGCGGATTGATCGTAGCGAATTTGGGTTTCCCATGCCGGGCCGCGACATGGCTCTGAGCTACCGGTACATGTTTTAAATTAGGACGCTACAACCGGATGGTCGGGATCTCCGTCGGGGTCATAATTTTCCAAAGCGGAAGATACGGCGCGCCCCCCTCACCCTGTTGGTGCAATTCCCACGCGCCGACCGGCACGAGTGGCGTCATGTGATTCCAGTAGAAGAGGTTGTCATCCGTTTCCGGCTCTAACAGATGGGATACAAGGCGACCGAGAACCTGTCCGGTGCGCACGAGATAGGCTCCCTTCGGAAGCTCTGCCTGCTCCTCCACTTCTCTCTCAACTGCGAGCCGAAGCGCTCCTTCATTGTGGTTGGCGCCCTCCTCGAAATTCACCCCGCCCATCTGATACCGGAGAGCGTCAATCGTCGTCTGATCGGCTAACCGTTCCACGGTAATGTTGTGTCGCTGCAGGGTAGCGACAGCCCTTTCAGCCTGTGGAGGCAGCACGTAAGCCCACGGCCGATCGCGTTCACCAGTAGCCTCAGGTTTTTTGATGATCGGCGCATCTGTTACCCTGATCAGCTGATCGGGGTTATCCGGATCCTGAATTTCGTATGTTACGCGAAAATCATCTGCCACCGCCTGCTCCTGAACCGGAATCCGGCCTTCCGCCTCCTTCCCCATCAACACGGTTGCCCGCCGAGCCTCGGATACCGTTCCGATCAGTTCATCTGCATGGCGAGACGCAAAGCGCAGGATAGCCTCAAGTGCGGTGGACCCGCTGCTGATAGCTGTCTCCCGATCATGCCAGGCCGCCAGCTCAAACAGAACGGATAGCTTGTTCGCCACCCCTCCGTAGTTGCGCCCCATGCGCACTCCCGATCCCCCTCCGTAGTAGGCATCCTCTTCGCCATAAGCCCAATAAAACGCGCTGTACCCGGCATCCTCAAGATAGTCGCTCAAAAACGGAAAGATCGACTCATCAGCGAACCTGGTTAGGGCGGGATCAGCCGCTGCGGTGGCCGGCGCCTGGTACAGTAGATTGTACGGATACGCACCGCCGTACTGCTGTGCCCCGCCATCATGGCCGTCCAACACCAGATGAGGATGCCAGCTGTTCACCAGCTCACCGACATACGCCGCCATCTCGGGCTCGTTTAGCGCAACATAATCCCGATTCAGGTCAGCACCGCCGGGCGTAAAGCGCGTGCCCTGCGCAAGCCCATCCGGATTCTTCGATGGAGCCATGATCACGATCACGTCATCGAGCAACCTGTTAAGCTCAGCACCTGGGGCGCCAAGCTCCCTTGCCATGATGAGCAGAGATTCACGGAGCTTGAAGTTGTGGCCGTGCGCAGAAGCACCGAGCAAAACGACAGGCTTACCGGTCGCGTGTGCTTCGGCAGGTGTCTCAACACCGCTCCGACTGAAAACCGCATAGAAAAGCTCACGCCCCTCGCGGCTTTCGCCGTAGATCCCGAGCGACATATCGCGCGCCACTGCCTGCACATCCGTAAGGTATGCTGCCATCTCACCGTGAGGCGTAAATTCCTCCATGCCCGAGGATTCAAATGAGGTTTCGAGGTTCTGGGCCTGTGACGGGACGGCAAGAAACGACGACACAAGAAGGACGAGCAGAAAGCGCAAATGCATGCTGTTTTGCAGAATGAGATTGACGTGGCAGGAGGGAACTCCAGTATACGAAAGGCTCTGCGCGATGCCAATCCGCAAGCTCTGCCCGGTAAGGGATAGGATAAAGCCGGCAAGGTGGGCTATCGAGAGCTGTCATACCACCCAACTGAATCCCGCGAACGCACTGATGACAAGATACAACTCTATAACACCCACGGATTGACAACTGCACACCCTTCGCACTATCTTTGGAAAGCGCTTCCGACCTCTTCAAACCAGCCCAAACGGCCATGAATCTATCGGAGGATCGACTGAAGTGGGCGTACCGCGCCATGGTGACCGCCCGGATCTACGAGGAGACGATCGCGGAGATCTACATGGAGGGCAAGACGCCCAAATTCGACATTGCAGCGGGGACGATTCCCGGCGAGATGCACCTGGCGGCCGGGCAGGAACCGTGTGCGGTGGGCGTGTGCGCCTACCTGCGCGACTCCGACGCCGTCACCGCGCCCCATCGCCCGCATCACGTCGCCATTGCCAAGGGCGTGGATCTGCGGAAAATGACGGCCGAGATCTTCGGCAAGAAGACGGGCCTCTCCCACGGCAAGGGCGGGCACATGCACCTCTTCGACCGGGACGTGAATTTCACCTGCAGCGGCATCGTGGCACAGGGCTGCGGCCCGGCCGTCGGTGCAGCGCTCTCGGCCAAGATGCAGGGACGGGACGACATTGCGGTCTCGTACGTGGGTGAGGGCGCGGTCAATCAGGGCGGCTTCCATGAGTCGGTGAACCTGGCGGCGCTCTGGGACCTGGGTGTGATCTTCGTGGTGGAAGACAACGACTGGGCCATATCTGTCCACCGCAAGGACGCCGCGGCGGGCCCGCGTATTGCCGACCGCGCGGCGGGCTACGGCATCCCGGGCGTGTACATCGAAGACAACGATACGGTGGCGCTGCTAAAGGCTGCGGAGGAGGCCGTCGACCGGGCGCGCCGGGGCGATGGACCCACTATCATCCAGGTGGAGACCTACCGCTACATGGGCCACTTCCAGGGCGATGCGGAGGGCTACCGGCCCGACGGCGAGAAGGAAGCGCTCAAGGAGCGCGACCCGATCCCGAGGTTCAAGCAGTACCTGGTGGATGAAGGCGTCCTTGCAAATGGTGACGCTGAGAAGCTGGAGGCGGAGGCTCAGGAGACCGTTGACGATGCGATTGCCTTCGCGCGCGAGAGCGAATTTCCGGAGCCTGAAGATGCACTAACGCACGTGTTCGTTTGAGCACCGGCTACCCCACTGCATTCCCTTTTCGATAAGACCTGGTGATTCGATATGTCTGAACGACGACTTACAATGGCGAAAGCGATGGTGGAGGCCATCGCACAGGAAATGCGCGACGACGAGCGTGTATTTGTGATGGGCGAGGACGTCGGCCCGTACGGCGGCATCTTCGACTCCACCCAGGGCCTGCTCGACGAGTTCGGTACGGAGCGTATCCGCGACACGCCTATCTCCGAGACCAGCTTCATCGGCGCGGGGGTGGGTGCGGCGATGTCCGGCATGCGTCCGATCGTGGAGCTCATGTTTGTCGACTTTTTCGGCGTCTGCATGGACGCCATCTACAACCTATCGGCCAAAAACACCTATTTTTCCGGCGGCAACTGGTCCGTGCCCATGGTGATCATGACAGCCACCGGCGGCGGCTACAGCGATGCAGGGCAACACTCGCAGTGCCTGCACGCCACGTTCGCACATCTGCCGGGGATGAAAGTGGTGCATCCCTCCAATGCGTACGACGCAAAGGGCATGATGACCACGGCCATCCGAGACGATAATCCGGTCTTCTACATGTTTCACAAAGGCCTGCAGGGGCTCGGATGGATGTGGAACGTGCCGGGCGCAACCACAAACGTGCCGAAGGAGCCGTACACCGTCCCGTTCGGCGAGGTCGGCGTGCGGCGTGAGGGCTCCGACCTGACCATCGTGACGCTCGGGCTGATGGTGCACCGCTCGCTGGATGCCGCGAAGAAGCTGAGCGAGGAGGGCATCGAGGCGGAGGTGCTGGACCTGCGCACGCTTGTGCCGCTGGATCGCGAGGGCGTGCTCCGCTCGGTGGAGAAGACAGGCCGGCTGCTCGTGGTCGATGAGGACTACAAAAGCTATGGCGTCACCGCCGAAATCATCGCTACGGTGGCGGAGGCGGGCACCACCATGCACGCACCGCCGAAGCGCGTGGCGTACCCGGACATCCCGATTCCGTTCAGCCGCCCGCTGGAGCAGTTTGCGCTCCCCGATGCTGATGACATCGCCTCAGCCGCGCACAACCTCATGAAAGGCGCACCAAGCACGGTGACAGCATGACCGACATCCGAATACCTGACGACCTCTGGGACACCGACGAGACACCGGAAGGCGCTATCGGTAGCTGGCTGTTTGGTGATGGCGAGACGGTGGAGGAAGGCACGACCGTCGCGACCGTGATGGCCGGAAAGACGGAGTATGATATTCCGGCTCCGGCCTCCGGCACGCTGCACGTCGACAAGGACGCCGACGTCGCTGTGACTCCGGGGGAGGTTATCGGTCGGGTGGCATAGCGTGGAGGTATCCGACGACCACAGATCCTGGCGCAAGCGGCTGCTGGCGTTCTACCCGATATGGGACGTGCGTGATGAGGTAGTGCCCGACGATTCCAGCCAGTCTCCTCAGGAGCACGTAGCGCGAGACGCGGCGCTGGCCCGTGAGCGTATCCGCGCCGCTGGACCGGATGAGCGTCCCCCCGCCCTCTTCCGTCTCTGGTCGAACACCCGCTGCCTGGTGGTGACGCAGCGTGAGGAACGCCTGCCCTCGTTTGCAGCTGCCGCCCGCGCCTCGGCCGAACGGGGCTGGCCCGTGGTTGCACGCGACTCCGGCGGCACCACGGTCCCGCACACGCCCGGCACGCTGCTGCTCACGCTCCTCCTCCCGCGCCTCCGCGCCGAGGACCCGCCTGTGCAGGAGCCTCGCGCCGACACCGTGTTCACCCTCCTCTGCGATCCGGTGATTGAGGCCATGGCGCGATTGGGCGTCTCCGCCACCTACGGTGCCGTCCCCCGCTCCTTCTGCGACGGCCGCTTCAACCTTGTCGCCCATAACCGCAAGATCGCCGGCACCGCTCAGCGCTGGCGTGGCGGCCTCCCCCGATACCCCGTCCGCGACGGCTTCGTCATGGCCCACCTTGCGCTCTACGTAGACACCGACATGCACGCCGCTACCCGCGCCGTCAACAGCTTCCTGGCGGATACGGGCAGCTCAGAAGCCTTCGACTCGGGGCAGATGATTTCGCTGCGGGAGGCGATGCGGCGTAGCGGCGCGGGGGATCCGTCTTCGGATGTGCTTCGGATATTTCAGGAACGGCTGGTAGAGGTGTTGAGGGCAACCCGTATCTAATCAGGAACACCGCACTTCGCAGCAATAAATTTAATTGTTCGCAGGCAACACCGTCATAACGCGCGCAACCACACGTCGCGCAGCACCATTCATCGCTCGACCATCGTGTTCATCCGGCTCATAATGGTCGTCTGGATACCGTGCACTGACCGCGTAATAGGTTAGGCGTCGGCTGTCATCCTCCAGATCGGAGAGCCCAGGGTTGATCTCCACACATCGGGCCAGAAGGGCAGTAAGATCGTGTGCGTGGGCACCTGCTCATGGTGATAAATAAGAAAGGCCTTCAGGATCTTCTCCGCTGCCTGCTGGGCGTGAAAACAGACCGTATCCGAGGGCGTGCGGCTTGCGGCAAGGTTGTTCTCAATATTAAGAAGGTCGTTCTCAGCCTTTTGCACCCAACGGAGGTAATTCGATTCAGTCTTGCTCATGCAGTACCTTCCCCTCACGTTCGATCATGGAGAGCAGCGTACCATGCACGCCCTGCACTTGCCTTACCTCCTCCGGCGTGTATAATACGACCACATCCATGGGCCAGCTGCGCAGACCAAAAATCTCTGCTACTTCTGCCGCTCGCTCCGGCGGGCGCTGCTCCGAATCCATTTCGATAAACAGATCCAGATCACTCTCCGGCCCGGCGTTGCCCCGGGCATGGCTACCAAACAGGATGATGCGGCGCGGGCTGAAACGCTCAACGATTCGCCGGGTGATCTCCTGCACGTGCTCTGGCGACAGAGCGGATGGGGTATGTGTTTTCCCTGAATTCATGGTAGCCTATACAAGCTCACACCTGCGTCGGATGCGTTAAACGTGACCTTTCGCAATCGGTAACGGCACAAAGCAGTACTCTTCCTATCCATAGACTGATGCTGTGCAGCCTACTGAAACACAATCGTCCGATTCTCAAACACCAGCGTCTTCCGCTGCAGATGCTGCCAGATGGCCCGTGAGAGCACAATCTTCTCCAGATCCCGCCCTTTCCGCACCAGGTCATCGATGGAATCGCGGTGATTCACATGGATCACATCCTGCTCGATGATGGGTCCCTGGTCGAGCTCCTCGGTCACGTAGTGGCTGGTGGCGCCGATGATCTTCACACCCCGCCTGTAGGCCGAATGATACGGCTTCGCGCCGGGGAAGGCTGGCAGAAACGAGTGATGGATATTGATGATGCCGGCCGGATAGTGTGCTACAAAGTCGCCGGTGAGGATCTGCATGTAGCGGGCCAGTACGATGAAGTCTACCTCGTGCTCGCGCAGCAGCGCCAGTTGTTGTTTCTCGGCCTGGGGCTTCGTGTCCCGTGTCACTGGTATATGGTGGTAGTCGATGTCGTATTTTTCTGCCAGCGGCCGGAGGTCGTCGTGGTTGCTCACAATAAGCGGGATCTCCACCTTCCACTCGCCGCTGCTGTAGCGGGCGAGCACGTCGTGCAGGCAGTGGGCATATTTTGATACAAACACCGCCATCCGCGGCGTGCGCCCGGTGAAGTACAATTGCCAGCTTAGATTAAGCGGCTCCGCCACTTCCTCTTTGAATCGCCCTGCGATGGCCTGATCGGGGATTTCGAACGAGGCCAGGTCCCATTCAGCACGCATGAAGAACACCCCGTGCTGCTCGTCGACGTGCTGGTCGATCTCCAGGATATTCCCATTATTCTCGGCAAGGAAACGGGTGACGGCAGCCACCAGCCCTTTGCGATCGGGGCAGTGGATAAGGACAATTGCCGAGTGGTTGTCAGATGTCTGCACAGCGGAACAGTTGCCAGTTCGATGAACGGGGGTGCCCACAGATTTTAAGGCAGCGAGTGTACGCCGGAAGAGCCTTTTTTCTCCGCTGGCTCTGATAGCGTCACACCTCCCGCGGAGTCGTACCCGCGATTGGCGAGGGCGCGTACGTTGTACAAGCGGAGCACTGAACAACAGCGCTGACGTCGTCGGTGAAGCGTGGATATCAATCTGTACCACTGCCCGCTATGATTTCAAACGGATGCCTTGTAGACCGTCTTACGGATCCTGATCTTCCTCCACTTCGCTTCGTATGGCTATGAGTTAGCGCATGCCTGTTCCTTCTTAAACGGGGGTGACGGCCAGCCAACTGGCTTCGCGAGCCGTTCTTGCTTCCGGCGCTCCGGGGCGCTCTTCGCCCTCATCCACGGTTTCCCGCCAGACCGCATGGGGAACTACGATGTTGAAATAGAGCTGACGGAGAAGCTGAAACCGATCGATTCGGGCAAGATGAATCAGAACCGATGTGTCGCTCACGACTGTCATTCGGCGTCGGCATCCGAAAACGCATAGTCGAGATCGTCGTCCAGATCGGCGTCGGTGTAGTCACGAGGAACCTGGCGCTCGCCAAGCA
>SLED01000207.1 GCA_007124945.1 Salinibacteraceae bacterium
AGGCGTTGCTCCCCATGCTTGAGGTGCTGGATGATCTTGAGCGCTCGCTGCAGGCAGCGGTGGAGTTGGAGCAAACTGAGGAGCCTGGGCCTGCTTACGTGTCTCTGCGGGATGGTGTAGATCAGGTGCATCAGAAGTTTATCGACGAGTTGCAGCGGCTGGGGGTCGAGCCAATCGAGGCTGTTGGCCAACCTTTTAACGAAAAGGAGCATGAAGCGATGATGCAGCAACCGGCACCGGAGGACGCGGAGCCGGGCATTGTGCTTCAAGAAATTAAACGCGGGTACAGAATGGGCGACCGCGTCATCCGACACAGTCAGGTGATCGTTGCCTCGTAGGAAGGAAAGTATAGCCCGCCACTTTTGCATAGCGTAACAGGTGTTTATGCCGCGCGACTACTACGAAATTCTCGGCGTTGACAAAAATGCGTCTGAGAAAGAGATAAAGAAAGCGTATCGGAAGCTTGCCCTTGAGTATCATCCCGATCGCAATCCCGATGATGAAGAGGCCGAAGCCAAATTCAAGGAGGCGGCCGAGGCATACGGGGTGCTTTCAGATGAGGAGAAGCGTGCTCGCTACGATCGGTTTGGGCATCAAGGTGTAGGTGCGAATGGCGGTGGTGCAGGCTTCCGCGATGTGGACGATATCTTCGACGCCTTCAACGATATTTTTGGTGGCGGAGCCGGCGGTACCATCTTCGAAGAGTTTTTCAGCGGCCAGCGAGGCGGCCGCCGTTCACGTCAGCGCGCCCGGGCCGGCACCGACCTTCGAATCACATTGCCGCTTACCCTTGAGGAGATCGCTGAGGGTACGGAAAAGAAGGTGAAGGTGAAGAAGCTGATGGGCTGCGAGGAGTGCGATGCCTCCGGTGCTCGCGATGGAGAAGGTGGATATCGCACCTGCTCCACCTGCGAGGGAAGGGGTGAGCTCCGGCAGGTATCCCGCTCGGTCTTTGGTCAATTTGTGAATGTGCAGCCGTGTCCGAACTGCCAGGGTGAGGGCCGAGTGATTGACGACAAGTGTCCCCATTGTCGGGGCGAGGGGCGCAGGCGCGGAGAGGAAACCATCACCATCCCCGTGCCCGCAGGAGCCATGGAGGGCAACTATCTCTCAATGCGTGGCGCCGGTAACGCCGGACTGCGTGGCGGGCCTGCCGGCGCGCTACGGGTGGAGATTGAGGAGAAGCCTCACGAACACTTTGTCCGCGAAGGTCTCGATATCTATTACGATCACCACATCTCATTTCCAGAAGCCGCGCTCGGCACCGAGATCGAGGTGCCTACCCTGCGCGGGACAGCCACGCTGGAGATCGACGCCGGCACACAGGCAGGGAAGGTTTTGCGGATGCGTGGGCGTGGGCTGCCCGAACTCAACAGCCAGCGCAGTGGAGATCAGCTGGTGCGCATTCATGTGTGGACTCCCAAGAATCTATCGAAGGAGCAGAAACAGGTGCTGCGCGACTGGCAGGGCGCGGAGGAATTTCAACCCAACCCGACGCGCAATCGATCACAGAAGTCGTTTTTTCATAAGGTGAAGGATGTCTTCACCTGAGGCGCAACGTTCTTGTTGGTCAGAAACCGGTTATGCGCCCTCCGGTAGATGAACAAAAGCCTCCTACACTGTCCGCATCATTTCCTGTGCCAGCAACTGACGTAGTGGATTCCTTCCCACACATGAACGGATCGGCAGTTGATCCACATACCTTCAGACTGGCGATGCGGCGGTTCGCCTCGCCGGTAACCGTCGTGACGGCAAGGACCGAAGCCGAGTCGCGCGGTATCACCATCGGGTCGTTCACCAGCGTTTCGCTTGAGCCTCCACTTGTGTCCTTTAATATCCACAAGGAGGCGGACACCCACGATGTGCTCCTGAAAGCCGGACGGTTTTCCGTGCACTTGCTCACGGAGGAGCAATCGTTTCTGGCGCACCACTTTGCCCGCCCCGATCTCACGCCTGAGGAGCAGTTTGAACCGGTCACGTTTTACGAGAAGAATGGACTCATCCACCTTTCATCCATCCAGACGATTTTCGACTGTGAGCTCGTCAATGCGTATGACGCCAGCGACCACACGATTGTGGTCGGAGAAGTCATCGGAGTTTATGTAGAAGGAGAGCCCAAGCGCCCGGTGTTGTATTTCAACCAGAGTTACCGTCGCGTTGGTCAGGAGGTGAAGGGAAGTGCGTTTTCACCCGTGAAGCGTTCATCGAGCGAGTCGTCGTAGGCACCGACCCCGAAGAAGGCAAAGTCGTAGCGTGCCGGGTCGGAGGGGTTTAGCGTGCGGCATTTCTCCGTGAGGGAGAGCACGGCTTTCCAGTCGTTGGATTTGCGTTGTACCATACCCAGCGCGCGTGCCTGCCGCCCCACGTGGACGTCCAGCGGTAAAACAAGCTGTTCCGGCGAAATGGAGGACCAGAGCCCGAAGTCCACCGGTCCGGGGCGAACCATCCACCGTAGGTACATGGCCAGGCGTTTGCAGGCGCTCCCCGCTTCGGGCCGAGCCAGATGTTTCTGTAGGCGGTGGGGCGTTTCTGGATGGGCTCTCATAATCGATGTGCTGAAGCCCTGTATCGCAGCTTCCACGGTTTCGGCGTTGGAAGGTAAGTGGCGGGCAAAAATCTGCTCTACCGAACCGTGCTTTTGAAGTAGCCTGCTGAGGTTACGGGTAAACCAGAAAGCGTCAGCAGGTTGAAACGTGCGATGTACAAAACCCTCAAGAAGGGCTGCATCACGAACGGGATCAAAGTTGCGGACGAATGCAGCGGGCCGGTAGGCCATCCGCTCGCATAAGTCCTGTAGTTTGTTGAGGATCGTCGTACGCCGTCCCCAGGCCAGCAGGGCAGCGTAGAGCCCAATCACTTCCTGATCGCGCGGGTCATCAAACGCGTGCGGAATCGAGATGGGGTCCGCGTCTATAAACGCTGGTGACTCGTAGTGATCGGCGAGGCCATCCAGATACTTCTTAAATTCGGCACGTGTGGGCACAGGTGGTGCAGCAACTCAATTGGTGCGATTTGGCGCAAGATGTTCGCTCAGGAAAGCGTCGATGCCCTCCATGTAGCGGCGCTCCGAACGCAGAAAGCCATCATTATGCCCGCCCCTCAGCTCAATAAATGCTTTGGGATCATTCGCTACCTCGTAAAGACGCTCACCGTGGCTGTACGGGATGATCTCATCATCGCGGCTGTGGATGATTAGCAGTGGCACGGCAATGTTTGGAAGACGTGATTCCGTATCCATCGATATCCGGGCCAATTGACGCACGGGCAGAAACGGATAATGGTGCGCAGCTACATCGGGAACCGAGGTAAAGGCCGACTCAAGGATGAGTACGGCGGGAGGCTGCTGCTCAGCCAGCCACGCGGAGGGTGCTGCACCAAGAGATCTTCCGAAAAGCACGATAGAAGCTGGATCAACGCCGCGTTCTTCCGTAGCATACTCCCAGATCGCCTGGATATCCCGGTACACGCCGTCTTCGGAAGGGCTACCCGTGCTCTGGCCATATCCGCGGTAGTCGTACAGAAGAACATTCAACCCCAGCCGGTGAAACTGCAGGGCCGACTCCAATCTGCCGGAGATATTGCCCGCGTTTCCATGGGAAAAGATCAGCGTACCACGGGCCTCGGGTGCCGGAATCCACCATGCGTGCAGCTCTTCTTCATCCGCCGTTTTGATCGTCAGATCTTCGTAGTCCAATCCGCGATCGGCCGGCGTGGCCAGCATGTGCTGACTTGGCAGAAACAGCATCCGCTCTTGAAACAGAAACATAAGCCCCACCACTGCTACATAGACGAGAACAGCCGCAAATAGGACGCTTAGCACAGTGCGCATGGTCCGGTTGAATTCTGAAAGCAGCGACGGCCTACAGTGTTAGCACAAGCCCCTGTCGCAACGCAATGTCGAGCGGCTGTACTTCCGCAGCAGGATTGCTGTCGTAACGCAAGTCGAATCCCGTTTGAAAGCTAACATGGCGTGTGAGCGCAAACGAAAGCAATGCTTCGTTGAGAATGCGGATATCAGAGAAGTCGGAGAGCCAGGGTTGCACGTAGACGGTTACATTCAGCTCCGAGTTTTCGGTGAGTTGGAGCTGTGCGTTCACGTAATTGCTCCATCGGATGCGGTTTTCGTCGGGCGGCCGCCCCGAAATTTCACTCTCATCCAGCGCCTCGTACTCGTGCATGAGTGTCGTGCCCTGGAAGAGGTGCCAGCGTTCAGTTTGAGCCCAACGAAACCGCGGCCCGGTACCAACGAGCCACCGCGCACGTAGTAGCGTAAAGGCGTCGCGTTCTATCTGCGTGAAAGCTTCCCCGGTTACCCGCTCGGTGAAATCGTAGTTGTAGCGAAGGTGCGCAAAGGAGCGGTTTCGGAATGTGCCACCATCGCTTCGAGCAAAGCGGGAGCTGGTGTTCAGAAGGACGTACTGCTGACGGACGCGATAATCAATGCGGCCACCACCATCAACCTCAAATACGTTGGAGTTGCCCTGCTGAAGGGCCATATTTCCGGACAGGCGCATAGAAAATCCATCGGTATCCAGCCTGCGCATCGATTCGGTATTTACCTGGGCGAATGCCTCCGCGGCCCATCCGAGAAGAAAGCAGAGCGTGAGCGATGTTGCCAGCGTACGGATCATGAGGTGGAAGACTTGTTTTCGTCCGAGGTACGGCCCTCAAGCTGAAGCCGAGGAGACATCAGGAAGGAGTTTTCGAACGCCTGGGCTTCATCTACGAAGAGCTGCAGGTGAGGGAAGGGGATCTCTACGTTTCGATCGCGCAGCGCCTCGCGAATCTTTTCGACAAACTCGAAGCGAACGGGTACCTCAAGATCCGGATTGCGCAGGTAGAAACGCAGCATCATATCTACAGAAGAATCATTGAGCTCTGTGACGACCACGGTAGGTTTGCGACTGAAATCGATCCGGGGATCGTCTTCGTGAATAAGGTCGAGGACGATCTCGCGCGCCTCCTTCGGGTCTTCTTTGTATGCAATGCCGAAGGGCACATCGACGCGTATAACGCCAAGCATTGAATGGTTGATTAGCTTCTGGTTGATCATCTGCGAATTGGGCATCACCATGATTTCGTCCCGTAGCGTGCGAATGCGAGTTGATCGCAGCGTGATTTCTTCGACGCGTCCGTAGGTGTCCTCTATTTCGAGCCGATCACCAACCTTAAAGGGCCGGTCGAGCAAGATGGTGACTCCGGAAATGAAGTTTTCGAGCGTGTCGCGGGCGGCAAAGCCCAGCGCAATACCAGCAATGCTGAGCCCGGCCAGAAGAGCGGTGACGTCGACGTTGAATTGCTGCAGCACCGAAATTCCGATAAGCACCAGCGCGGCAACACGGAAGCTTTTCAGAAGCAGGCTCTGCAGCCCTGGCTCCACGCTGGAGGCCTGCTCCAGCACGCGGCTCAAGATGCGATCGACCACGCGGTAGATCACCACAAGGATGATCAGCAGCAGAAGTGCCTGCAGTAGGTTCGGCACGAAATCTACAATCAGTTCAGCGAATCCGGTATAGACGTGCGACCAAAACTGCTCCCACTCGCCTTCTCGGAGGAACCGTCCGGCTTCTCCAACGCTTCGGCCAAATTCGTCAAAGGCGTTTCCGTCGCCGTTCACGTCTGGCGTCTGAAAAAGCGTATCCGCAGCGGCTTCCTCATCTTCAATATCAGGGACGGATATTTCGTCCTCGTCCAGTATATCCGTTGCGTCTTGCATCTCCATGGTGGAAGAGGGCCTCTGAGAGGTTACGCAAATGCGTGGCGCGTTGCTGCCGTAAGCGTGTTGCGCAGGAGCATAGCGATGGTCATGGGGCCCACGCCACCGGGGACGGGCGTAATCCGGGCAACCTTTGGTTCTACATTCTTAAAGTCCACGTCTCCGACGAGCCGGTAGCCCCGCTTGCGTGTCGGATCAGGCACCCGATTGATGCCGACATCAATCACCGTAGCCCCCTCTTTGACCATATCTGCGGTGATAAGGTTAACCTTCCCAACAGCCACAACGAGGATATCGGCCCGGCGTGTATGGGAGGCCAGATTCACTGTTTTTCGATGGCACAATGTAACCGTACCGTTCCCCGTGGGGCCGCCCAGTAGGAGAGCCGTGGGTTTGCCGACAATGTTGGAGCGACCCACCACTACACACTCTTTGCTCTCGATAGATACATTGCTGCGGCGCAACAGCTCCATGATCCCAAATGGCGTGGCGGGGATGAAGCCCTTCTGGCCGGTCATCAGGCGTCCCGCATTTTCAGGGTGAAACCCGTCAACATCTTTGTCCGGGTCAATCGTAGCAATGATGCGAGTTGGATTGATGTGCGGTGGCAGCGGTAGCTGAACCAGTATGCCGTCTACGTCCGGATCGCGATTAAGCTTTTCAACCAGGTCAACCAGCTCGTGCTCTGAGATTGAAGGGTCTGGTGTGAGCGTGGTGCTCTCAATGCCAACTTCCTCGGCGGCCCGTTGCTTGCCCCGGACGTAGGAGGCGGATGCAGGGTCATCTCCAACCAGTACCACTGTCAACTGTGGGGGGCGATGCCCGGTATGTACCCAATCAGCTACTTCTGCGCGTATTTCGTTTCGTATCTCTTGTGCAATTGATTTGCCGTCTATAAGCTGTGCCAAGGGACTTCTGTGGAGGGATCGAATATTCGAGAGAGTGTGTTGGCTGCGTCGGTTGTATGCCGGCCGATCCAGAAGGATGCAACAGTCTGTCGCTCCTTTTTTGGAGATTGGTCGAATGAAAAAAGGCTCCGGAACTGACATGGATGGCTTATGTAGCACGCTGCATCATGACACGATGTTAGACATAGCTCATCCAGAAGGGCGGAGGGAGTAGGCCCGTTGATGCCCTGGCAACCGCTGTGCGCCTCTATCGCGTACGGAAAGGTGCCACTTCCTACCTCGCAGGAATTCCGCGAGGACAGATGAGCGGAGGACGCACTTGTGTGCTCACTTGCACACCGTTGCCTCTTCCGCTACTCTGAGCGGAAGGGGAATTTTTATGCCCCTTCGTCAGAGTGCAGCAACGGCGTTTCGTCTGTGCTTTTGGATGAGCACTTCGACACTCTCATCAGATTATCAGACGAAACCGATGGCTACGAACGGTCAGCAAAAACCACTGCATTTCGACACACTTCAGGTGCACGCAGGGCATACGCCCGACAGCGCTACCAATGCGCGAGCGGTTCCCATCTATGCCAGCACCTCCTACACGTTTGAGGACGCGGAGCACGGGGCCGACCTGTTCGCACTGCGGGAGTTTGGCAATATCTACAGCCGCATCATGAACCCCACGAACGATGTGTTTGAGAAGCGGGTGGCGGCGCTTGAGGGCGGGGTGGGAGCACTGGCAACGGCGAGTGGCCAGTCGGCTCAGTTTCTTGCTCTAAATACGCTTGCCTCACAGGGCGACAACATTGTCTCCACAAGCTATCTCTACGGAGGCACCTACAACCAGTTTAAGAACTCCTTTCCCCGGTTCGGCATAGAGGTGCGTTTCGCCGACGGTGACGACGCCGAGTCCATCGCTTCTCTGATTGACGAACGTACGAAGGCGGTCTATCTTGAGAGCATCGGCAACCCGCGGTTCAATATCCCCGATTTCGAAAAAATTGCGGAGATAGCCCACGCGAATGGTGTGCCGCTTGTAGTGGACAACACGTTCGGGGCGGCAGGCTACCTTGTACGCCCGTTGGATCATGGTGCGGACATCGTAACAGCCTCTGCCACCAAGTGGATTGGCGGGCATGGCACTACGGTAGGAGGCGTAATCGTCGACGGAGGCTCGTTTCCGTGGGATAACGGTCGCTTCCCGGAGTTCACCGAACCGAACCCCAGTTACCACGGCCTGAATTTCTGGGAGACCTTTGGCCCCGGCGGAGTGCTGGATGCCAACGTGGCTTTCATCATCCGCACGCGGGTAGAAGGGCTGCGCGACTTCGGTCCAGCACAGAATCCATTTGGTGCCTTCCTTTTGCTGCAAGGGCTCGAAACGCTTTCGCTGCGGGTAGAGCGCAGTTGCGAAAATGCACTTGAGCTTGCCAGGTGGCTGCAACAGCGCCCCGAAGTTACCTGGGTAAGTTATCCTGGTCTGGAGGATCATCCGTATCACGAGCGTGCGCAGAAGTACCTCAGCAACGGGTACGGCGCAGTGCTTGCCTTCGGCGTAAAGCAGGGTGCCGCAGGCGGACAGGTGTTCGTGGAGAACGTTGAGCTTGCCAGCCATCTGGCCAACGTTGGGGATGCGAAAACGCTGGTGATTCACCCGTCATCCACAACCCATCAGCAGTTGGCTGCGGAGGAGCAGGTTGCTGCGGGAGTCTCTCCCGACCTTGTTCGTGTTTCCGTGGGCATCGAGCACATCGATGACCTTAAAGCGGACTTTGAACAGGCGTTTCAACGTGTGAACAATCTCCAGCCTGCGTGATGTCGTCGTCAACGAATGCCAGCGCCGCCGGTGACTCCCAGCGTCCGGTGCACCGGTTTGTAGTACCCGAGCTGTCGCTTGAGACAGGCGGGGTATTGCATGAAGCTCCCGTCACGTACCGGACCTGGGGGGAGCTCAATGCAGCGGGCGACAACGCCGTCGTGGTTTGCCATGCGCTAACAGGCGATGTGCACGTAAACGACTGGTGGGGCGACCTCCTGGGACCCGGTAGGGCACTTGATCCCGAGAAGTACTTTATCGTGTGTGCCAACGTGCTTGGTTCTCCGTACGGATCTGCATCACCGCTTACGCGCAATCCGGAAACCGGAGAGTGTTACGGACCTGCGTTCCCGCAGGTAACCATTCGAGACACGGTTTCTGCACATCGGGCATTGCTCGATCATTTGGGCGTGCGGCAGGTTGCTTTTGCCATCGGTGGCTCTATGGGGGCGATGCAGGTTCTTGAATGGGCCTTTTACGGCTCCTTCGTGCGTGCTATCGTACCCATCGCCGTTGGCGGGCGTCACTCAGCCTGGTGTATTGGTTGGAGCGAGGCGCAGCGACAGTGTATTTTCGCCGATCCCAAATGGAGAGGCGGTGCCTATCCACCGGACGACCCGCCGCGCACGGGACTCGCAGCGGCGCGCATGAACGCGATGGTATCCTACCGCTCGCCGCGCTCCTTCGCACAGCGATTTTCCAGAAATCGGATGAACGACGGGACTGACCGCTACCAGGTGGAGAGCTATTTGCAGTACCACGGACAGAAGCTTACCTCGCGTTTTGACGCCAACTGTTACGTGCACCTGACTCGTCAGATGGACACGCATGACGTATCCCGCGGGCGGGGCCGGTATCAGGCGGTGCTGGAACGCATAACGCAACCGGCACTTGTAGTTGCCATCGACTCTGACGTACTCTATCCTCCGGAAGAGCAAGAGGAGCTGGCCCGCTACCTGCCACACGCAACGCTTGCGACGCTATCGTCGCCCCATGGGCACGACGCTTTTCTTATTGAAGTAGAGAAACTAAACGACCTTGTACGGTCATGGCAGAAGACACTCGCAGGAACGGACAGGCCAGCGCCCACCCCGGCGACCACCCGTCAGTGAAGCTACTGAAATTTGGCGGTACCTCCGTCGGCAACGCTGATGGACTGCGCTCGCTATCATTCATCGTGGAAGAAGCTGCGAGGGATGATCGGATAGTGGTGGTAGTCTCGGCGCTGGGCGGCGTCACGGATACGCTCGTGTCGTTGCTCGATCAGGCTCCGCACGGGATCGATGCTTCAGCCGCGGAACAGGCGCTCTATTCGAGGCACCATGTATTAGCCGGTAGCGTGCTTGCTTCGGACTCACTCGAAGAATACGCGGTGCATTTGCAACAGGAACTGCGGTCTGCCCGGCGCCTGCTCGATCAGCTACAGACCGTCACGCCTTCACCCGCTCTACGCGATGAAATACTCGCTATCGGGGAGCGCCTCTCCGCGCCGCTGGTGGCTGCCGCGCTCGAGGAGCGAGGCCTGAAGGCCGTTGCGCAGGATGCACGAACACTGCTGCGTACGAACAGCGATTTCGGCAACGCCCTCATTGAGATGGCAGATACTGAACGGCTCGCGCGCGCATGGTTTGGGCAGCTTCCGCCCGACGTCATCCCTGTCGTGACGGGCTTTATCGCGTCAGATGCCGAGGGCCGAACCACTACGCTCGGACGAGGCGGCAGCGACTATACCGCTGCGCTGCTCGCCCGAGCGCTCGGCGCCCGCGTATTAGAACGGTGGACGGACGTAGAGGGCCTCTACACCGATGATCCACGGCTCTTTCCAAATGCCAAACCACTGAGAAAAATTGATCTTGCCGATGCGCAGGCGCTGGCTCATGCCGGGAGGCTTGGTATGCACTCCCGCGCGCTGGATCCGCTGGTGGCGGCAAATATCCCGTTACATGTGCGTTGTACACGAAAACCCCAGGGACGCGGCACGCTTATCACACCTGCTAATTATACATCATCCATTAGATCGCTCGCTTCCTGATTGGCGAATCGAATGAAAAAGAAATTCTCCGTTGGTATTCTTGGCGCCACTGGCGCCGTCGGACAGAAGTTTGTCCAGATCCTTCACGGCCATCCATGGTTCGAAATCACCGCCCTGGCGGCTTCCAAACGCTCTGCGGGAAAGCCATATCATGAAGCGGTGCAGTGGATTGGTAGCTCTCCTATCCCGGAGGAAATCCGGGATATGGACGTTGTAGAAGGGACGCCCAACCTCCCGTGTGACTTTGTGTTTTCCGGGCTCAGCTCGTCTGTGGCCGGTCGTATAGAGCAGGAGTTCGCCGATGCAGGCTATCCGGTGATCTCTAACGCCCGCAATTATCGGATGGAGCCGGACGTTCCGCTACTCATTCCGGAAATCAACCCGTCCCACGCCGCTCTCATCGAGCAGCAAGAGCGGGAAGGCTTTATCGTCACCAATCCGAACTGCTCGACGGTAGGGCTCGTTTGCGCCCTCCACCCGCTTGTGCAGGCGTTTGGGGTAGAGCAGGTGCAGGTAACAACGCTGCAGGCTCTTTCCGGGGCAGGCTACCCCGGTGTGTCTTCGCTGGATGCGCTGGGTAATGTGGTACCCTACATCCGTGGGGAGGAGGATAAAATAGCCAGCGAGCCGCGCAAGCTTCTCGGCACGCTGCGAAACGGCACTATTGAGCCGGCGGCAATCACGATAAGCGCGCAGTGTAATCGTGTGCCGGTTCTGGAAGGTCATCTTGAGTGCATATCGGTCAAGCTGCGTCAGAATGCTACCGTAGCAGCTGTA
>SLED01000196.1 GCA_007124945.1 Salinibacteraceae bacterium
CACCGGTGGTGGGCTGGACTACTGCGGAAAGAAAGTGCTGGAGTCGGGACTTCGGTTGAACACGCATGGTCGATAACAACTGTCTCGAGAAAGACGATTACATGTTCAAGCGCGTAGCCATGCGCCGCTTTAGGACACGCATAGATCTGACATCCGCATGCGTACCATGGTGTTAGATGAATATTACATTATGCTCATCAATGGACGGTCATGTAGTGCCTCCCTGACCCGGTTCTGTACCCATTGTGCACAGCCCCGCCCCTATCGCGAACCTGACGATACGGACAACCGCGGCGCACGGCCTGCACCCCTGCGTGTTGATTTCGGGCATTCGATTCTCAACTCCACCATACAGCGACGCATCACCGCTACATCGCTACGGGTTGTTTCCTAACGTCGCCGCTCTTCCCGTCTTCGTTTCTTCGTCTCCTCAATTCTTCGATTACTCGCGTCCTCCTTTCGTCGACGCACCAAGAACCTCCACACCCCCATACGCCCAAACCGAAGACGGCACCCCCAGCTGGACTCGAACCAGCAACCTGCGGTTTAGAAGACCGCTGCTCTATCCGGTTGAGCTATGGGGGCGTGATTATCGCAGCATGATACTACCTGAGGGGCATTTCGCGGTTTCGACTCAGGTGTCGCGCGCGCCGTTACGGCCGAGGACACGGGCTTTGTAGCCGTATTCCTTGAGTTTTTCCATGATGGTGGCCACATGCTCCTTGCCAAGTGTCGTAAGCACAATCTCTATCTCGGTGGTTTGCACCGGCAAGGTGGTAAACGTGCGCTGATGCTGCACTTCCACCACGTTGCCGCCCACCTCTCCGATGCGCTGCAGCACCGTGCCGAGCGAGCCGGGCACATCGCGAATCTCCACGTGAAGGCGCACCATCCTGCTCGTCCGGGCCAACCCGCGCTGAATAATGGAGGACAGAATAAGCAGATCGATATTACCGCCACAGATTACCGTTCCTACCTTGCGTCCTTGAAAGCGCTTCCGGTGCGAGAGCAGCGCTGCAAGCCCGGCCGCCCCTGCCCCCTCGGCGACCAGCTTCTCGAGCTGTAGGAGCCGTAGCACAGCGTCCTCAATCGCTTCCTCACCCACCAGCAGGATGTCGTCCACCAACTCGCCGATTATCTGCTTCGTCAGTTTGCCCGGTTCCTTGACGGCGATGCCCTCTGCAATGGTGGCGTCGCTACACTGGATTTCCTCGCCACGCAACGCCTGGTACATTGACGGAAACCGCTCGGTTTGAACCCCGACAAGCTCGATGTCCGGTCGGATGGCTCGCGCAGCCACGGCGATACCCGAAAGCATACCGCCGCCTCCGATGGGCACCACAAGCGTATCCAGCTCGGGGGCATCCTCCAGCATTTCCAGACCAAGGGTACCCTGGCCAGCGATAACGTGCGGATCGTCGTACGGGTGGATTAACGTCAATTCACGTTCTTCAGCCAGTTGCTGGGTGAGTTTCGTGGTCTCGTCCAGCGTTTCGCCATGCAGAATCACCTCAGCGCCGAACGCGCGCGTGCGCTCCACCTTCACGCTGGGCGTATGCTTCGGCATCACAATCACTGCGGGGATGCCCTGTCGCTCGGCGTGGCAGGCAACGCCCTGCGCATGATTGCCGGCCGACTGCGCGATGACCCCCCGCTCGCGCTGCTCTTCTGTAAGCACACGCATCCTGTTAATCGCTCCCCGCTCCTTAAACGAGCCCGTGAACTGCAAATTCTCGAGCTTCAGGAAAACATCCGCGCCAATCAGTTCGGAGAACTTCCGCGAATTCATGAGCGGCGTCCAGTCGAGATTGCCCTCGATTGCCTGTGCGGCAACACGTACGTCTGCCAGCGTCACTACATTATCTATCATAACAACACGTTCGGGGGAAGGAGGAAGCGTCGAACGGGCCAAACATAGGTACCGCAATCGCTAACTGCAACGATGGGCATCGTGCGTGAAGATCCGGACATCCACAAAAAAACCCCACTCCTCGGTTGAGGGCGGGGTTCATACCGCACAATGATGCAGGCATAGTCGGGGCGGCCGGATTCGAACCGGCGACCTTCTGCTCCCAAAGCAGACGCGCTAACCGGGCTGCGCTACGCCCCGCAACATAGGTGACGTACGAGAGAGCTTCGTACGGTAGAACGGGGAGTTACCGGCGCTCTTTCGCCGCTTCCAACTCATCCTGCACGTCGCTGGCATCTACCATTTTCTCCCGAAAACTGTAGTGCCCCTTGCCGTTCTTTTCTGCCATCACGATGCGCGCCATATCCCGGCTTGAGTCGCCGCGGACGCGATCGGTACGCTGGTTTTTGCTTACCTTAGCCATGATTACTTAATCTCTTTGTGGATCGTATGCTTGCGCAGCACAGGATTGTACTTGCGCAATTCGATGCGTTCGGTCGTAGTACGACGGTTCTTGGTCGTGTGGTAGCGGGAGGTACCCGGCGCTTCCGTGCACTCCAAAATCACTTGAACTCTGTTTCCTTTAGCCATTGTCCTGCAGCTTTATTTGTCGAAATTAGCGACGCATGCTGTGGTGCGTTACACCTTTACGCCCTGCCGTCGCGCTTCTTTTAGTACAGCTTCAATGCCTTTTTTGTTGATGGTCTTCAATGTTTTCGTGGAGACCTTCAACGTAATCCACCGGTCTTCCGATGGAATGTAGAACCGCTTCTTGTGCAGATTCGGCTTGAAGCGCCGCTTCTTTTTATTATTGGCAAACGAAACATTATTTCCGGAGCGGGGGCCTTTCCCCGTTAGATCGTCTTTGCGAGCCATAACAGCCCTCTCAAAAATTCAGTAGTGGTCGTCCGTGTTGGGCTCGCCGGTCAGGCATGCGTGCTTTTCGCAGGCTCCCCGACGAACGGGCAGACGCCTTATAGCTTTGGAAACTTGCCCTTGTTTCCGAAAAACGTGTGTAGAAGTGCGCTATCCTTCTACCTGA
>SLED01000293.1 GCA_007124945.1 Salinibacteraceae bacterium
GAAACGCCGCGCATCGTAGGGTTTAGTTCGACGCCTCAGCGAGAATCATCTGCCAGACGCGCAGCACGTTCTCTCCGGCAATTTTTTTGATGTCGGCCCGGCTGTACCCTCGGTTGAGCAGTTCGCGAATGAGGTTCGGGTACATCGATACGTCCTGCAGGCCGGCGGGTAGACCGAAAATTCCATCGAAGTCGGATCCCCAGCCGACGTGCTCCACGCCAATCAGTTCAGCGATATAATCGATGTGATCTGCAACGTCGGCGACAGAGCCTGTGGGGCGCTCTTTGCGGGCGCGCTCGGTGTAGCACCGCGCTGTGGCGCTCTCCTCAGACAGGCCGAGCGCGCGAATCTCGTTCTTGATTTGTTGCTTGGTGGCCCGCTGCGCGTTGCGAGCCCTGTCATTTAGAAATGGTGACCCAAAGCATACCATCACGATACCGCCTGTCTCTGCTACGCCTTGAAGGAGTTCGTCGTGCAGATTGCGTTTCCATCCCGGCGTGAAGTGCCGCGCAGACGAGTGTGTAGCCACCACCGGCACGTCCGTCATATCAAGGACATCCAGCGCCGCCGCATCCGATGCATGGGAGATGTCCACCATCATTCCGAGGCGGTTCATCTCCGCCACTACCTCACGACCCAGCGCCGAAAGCCCGCCGTGGGTTTTGGTGTCGTCGTAGGAGGAGTCGCAGAGAGCGTTGTCGCGGCTGTGCGTTAGCGTGATGTACCGAACGCCCCGGTTGAAATAGTAGTACACATTTCGCGGTGTGCCTTCCAGTGCAGAGCCGTTTTCTATCCCGAGGCAGAGGGCAAAGGTGTCATTGTTGGCTGCTTCACGAATTTGCCGGGGCGTAGTCGCCAGCATCAGTTGCGCACGGGCCCGCTCCAGCAGATCATCGATCAAGTCCAACTGCGTATCCGCAAGTGCCTTCGAAGCGCCCGGGTCGGACTGCAAAGAAGCCGGGAGGTAGATGGCCCAAAACGCCGCAGAAAGCCCGCCAAGGCGTGCACGGGGCAGGTCGAAATCGCCGCAGACGGTAGGGCGGGTTACATCCTCCCAGAACGTATGCAGCCGGTAGGGTACGTCGATATGGCCATCCACAATCAACGCCTCCTGCGCGAGTCTGAAGGCCTGCATGTGGGCATCAGAAATGGGTGATGCGTCTGCCTGATCCTTCATGCAAGCCTCTCCCGAACCTCGATAAAGTAATCCGGTGCGCTCAGCAGGCGACTTCCATACCAGGAGAAGAGTTCGCCATCCACCACTTCTACACGCAGCCCGGGAAGTGCTCCGGAAATCTCCTTTTCATATCGCTCCCGGTGGAACGGAAACGGTTCGCTGGACAAGAGGAGCACATCCAGATCCGCCGCTGCAAGATCTTCAGGCGTCAGCTCTGGATAGCGTCGCTGGTTGCTGAAAACGTTCACAAAGCCCGCGTGCCGGAGCATGTCATGAATGAACGTGTCCCCGCCCACCGTCATGTAGGGATCGCGCCATATGAGGTAGGCGGCGCGAAGCGGTGCAAAGGACGGGAGAGACGAGAAGCGAACGTCAATTTGCGATGCAAGATTGTCGGCGGCTTCACTCGTGCCGGTCAAACGCCCTACCGACTCGATCATGTCAAGCGCGTCGGAGAGTGTGGCAACGTCGGTTACGTAAACGGGTGCTAACGCTTCGAGCGCTTCCACCATCTCCGCAGTGTTCTCCTCTTTGTTGGCGAGGATCAGATCCGGTTGTAGCTCGCTGACGGTTCCTTGGTTAAGCTGTTTGGTGCCACCGACGACCGTTTTCTCCTCGCGCCAGGGCTCTGGATGAACGCAAAACCTTGTAATGCCAACCACCTTGTCTTCAAGCCCAAGCCAGTGTAGCAGCTCGGTTTGGCTCGGCACCAGCGATACGATGCGCTCGGGTGCCTTTTCCAGGCGGAGACGTTTGCCCCGCGCATCTTCCTTTACTACCGGGAACGCGTGTCTCTGCATCCTACACGAACAGGCTTACGGCAAAGAGCACGATTCCCAGTCCAAATCCTACAACGGCCACCTGATTGAAGACGCTTAGATCCAGTCCTGTAGCGTACTCAAGTGGGTTACGTACACCCAGCAGCAGGCCGGAGACGCCCAGCGACGCTTCGTACGCGGCCGATACAAAAACGCCTTCCTGCAGGCTGTTGGTAGCCAGGCCCAGCAGAATGATGCTGAATAGAATGAAAATGCCATCCATTCCGGTGAACGGCTTCGGGGATTCCGTCTCCTGTTCTTCCTTGCTCATGCTGAGTCTGTCGATTCTGAGGTGGTGATAGCACCGGGTTTCTCGAAGCGTTCGCCATCGAAATCTTCTGGAACGAGGCCGAGGCGCCGGGCACGGCGGAGCCACTGCTGTCGGGCCAGTTTCTGCATGTCATCGACCGAGTCGGCTTCGTCAACAATCTCCAGACCCAGGAGCGTTTCCACTACGTCTTCCATGGTGACGATGCCGGCCATGCCGCCGTACTCATCCACTACCAGAGCGATGTGCGCCGAGCGGTTAAGCAGTCGTTCAAAAAGGTCGGGCAGTGGAAGCGACTCTGGCACTACTTCGAGCTCGCGCTTCAGCGTGTGCAGTGGTTCATCGAGCCGCTCTTGTGCCGCCCGGAGCAAGATTTCGTCCTTTAACACGAAGCCTGTAATGTCCTCGCGCGACTCGGCGTAGATCGGCAGGCGAGAGAAGCGGAAGCTGTCGTTAGCCTCCACCACCTCACCCACGGTCTGGTCCTCCGGCAGTGAAACGACGACCGTGCGCGGTGTCATGATATCGCGCACGCGCAGACTGCTGAAGCGCAGCAGGTTATGCAAGATGCGGGATTCTTCGGCTTCGAATACGCCCTCTTCGGCTCCCAGGTCAGCCAGTGCTGTCAGTTCCTCGCGGCTGACTGATGTTTCTTCGCGACCGGACGAGAGCATTCTGCTCA
>SLED01000277.1 GCA_007124945.1 Salinibacteraceae bacterium
AAACGAATTCTTCTGTTAGTACCCCCGTACGCCGACAGGGAGAATGGATTTGGGGACGCGGTTCGTGCCATGAAAATCATGGCGAATCAGATAGGCGCCGAGTTTATCGTGCTCACTACTGAGGAGTCGGGAGAGCTGCAGATCCCCATGATTGAGCAGGTAAAACCCGAGGTACCCGTGCAGCACGTTTCGCTTGGCACCTGGGGCGAACTGCTCCCGCAGCTGGACGAAACGGTGCGGGAAGACGACCTTCTTACGCTGCTTAGCGTGCGTGAGGGGTCAGTTGCGTGGCGGGCCTCGCTCGATCGCCTGCCTGCGCTTATCGCACAACGATTTTCTGAGCAGACGTACGTTACGCTTTATTCTGCAATGAAGTCCGTCGCGATGCTAACAAAGAAGGAGCGGCAGGTGCTGCAGGAGCTCCCGGCATCGCTGTTACAGCCAGAACGGATCACGTTTCAGGTTGAGTCGCAGGCGCCGGACCAGGTGCTCAAGCACATCATGGAGTCTGATGGGGCGCTACCGTCGGCTTCTGCAGGTGCGCTCGCCGCAATTCTATCCCACCGCGATCCAAACTACGCGCCGGAGTTGATGGAGGGAGCCGCCCTTTATCCAAGTCACACGTCCCTGGTCGAGGAGCCGATGCTGTTCGTGGGCATCAGTCCGGACGGTGTGCGACTTCCGCGCACCTCGAAGCCAGTACACCTTGTACTGATACTGCTTGTGCCCAAGGAGCTTTCGTCTGAGCGTTTCCTGGAATATGTATCCTCCGTGGCCAGCCTCGTTAGTCGTAAAAAAATTGATACTCTACGTGAGTCTGCCTCATCGGAGCAGGTGCAGCAACTCCTGTTAGAACCTCGGGATATGGCGACAGTAGCCTCTGAGTAGCCGCGCTGCATTTTTAAAAATAATCAGTGTAGCCCCGGCTGCATCGCTCTCCCGCCCGCTGTCACCTGTTTGAATGCCGTACACGGTTGTTGAGTCAATTGCCACAGCGAATCCGCCGATGGAGCGGACGCAAGAGGAGGCTGCGGCATTTATGGAGCGAATCGAGAGCCTTCCCCGAACCATCCGAAATCGAATTCGCCATATCTACGATCAGACGGCAATCGATAGGCGACATTCATGTATTGCTGATTACGGTAAATCCGACGCCTCGTCGTTTGACTTCTTTCCCGGAAATTGGTCTCTGAAACCCGCGCCGTCAACGGCAGACAGGAATAAGAAGTACCGGGAGGCTGTGTTGCCTCTGGCAGAGGATGCCGCCACGCGTGCCCTGCAGCAGAGCTCATGTAGCGGCAAAGAAATCACACATCTCATCACCGTATCCTGTACGGGATTCTTTGCCCCGGGGATTGACATTGAGCTTGTGAAGCGGCTCGGGCTGTCACCCAGCACGCAGCGTACGATGATTGGTTTTATGGGGTGTTATGCAGCGTTCAACGCCCTGAGGGTTGCGCACAGCTTTTGTGTGTCCCAACCGTCAGCGCGGGTCCTGGTCGTTTGCGCGGAGCTGTGTACGCTGCATTTTCAGGTAGATGACTCGCTGGAGTCTGCGGTGGTTAACGCGCTCTTCTCGGATGGTGCGGCTGCTACGGTGCTATCATCACGGACGGCGGAAGAAGCACGGGGAGCGTGGTCGTACGCGGGAGGCCATGTGGTGCTGGATGGGGACTCCATGGAGCATATGACGTGGGACGTCGGTGATACAGGCTTCACGATGGGGCTTTCCTCGCGCGTTCCAGCGGTTATTGCCGAAAATCTACCGGAGTTTATGGAGGATCTGCTCCGACCGCACGATCTCTGCCACGAAGGTGTTGACTTTTGGGCGATTCACCCAGGAGGGCGGGCCATTGTGGAGAAAGCTCGGGACACGCTGCAGCTCTCACCTGAGGACGTTGAGCCAAGCCTGCGCGTGTTGCGGGAGCACGGAAATATGAGCTCGCCGACCATTCTTTTCGTGTTGAAGGAGATCCTTGAACATAGGCGTGACCGCGAGACGCCAGGGGCTCGGGGCGCGCAGGCGGGTGTTGCCATGGCGTTTGGTCCGGGCCTGACGCTGGAGGGTGCGGTATTCAGGCGTGTCGGTGAATCGGTTGCGAATTGATCGCACTATACCGTAGGTTTTCGGTCATGCGCGAACTCGTTCGAAACCCGTATCTGTAGCTTGCGTAGGCCGCCGCTTTTGACCGAAACCGTTGATCAACGACTGAGGCATGGATCCCACAGCCTTCATCCTTTCGCTGCTCGTCCTCATCAACCCGTTCGCTCTCTTCGTCTATCTTAACCCTGTGATAGATGGCGTCGGGATCCGTAAATTCCTGCTCCGGGTGTTTCTGCGCGCCAGCGTAATCTCGTTCGCGATCCTGGGTATCTTCGTCGTAACGGGCACACAGGTATTCGATCAGTTGCTCGGAATTCGGTTTGACGCGTTCCGGATCTTTGGAGGGCTGGTGATTCTCAGCATCGCCCTCGCCTTCATTGTTCAGGGGAAGCGGTCGCTGATCGCGCTGCGTGAGGACCTGGATGATCTGGCCTCCGAAATTGCACTTCCCTATATGGTGGGTGCAGCCACTATCTCAATCAGTATCCTCGCCGGGAACGATCTCTCAGCGCCGGTTGGACTGGGGACGCTATTTATTGCCATCGTGATAAACTACGTGACTATCGCTGCTCTAATCGGAGTAAAATACAAGGTGCTGCGGAACGGCTGGCGTGTAGCGTTCGACAAGCTGATGGGCGTGCTGCTGCGCATCAATGGCTTTTTTATTGGTGCCATCGGAGTCGATCTGATTATCACTGGCACGCTTGCAGTGATTGATAAAGGAATACTGCAATAAAAAACCCCGCCGGGCATCAGCCGGGCGGGGAGGGGCAGGCGCGCGTATCGCTACTACGAGTCGTCCTCAGCAGGATGACGCTTTTCCCGTGGCTTGTCA
>SLED01000149.1 GCA_007124945.1 Salinibacteraceae bacterium
CCTCACGTACAGGTACCTCGTAACTCCACGAACTGTCGCTGACGAGAACTGATTCCAGACGGACCACGCTTAACGCTGGTTTCTTCACTATGTTGTTTACAAAAACATCTATCACCTTTTTGAACAGGAACGTACCTGGTGGAAAAGCCCTCCGCATACGTTGAGAATGGACCTTCAATTACAAACCTAATATACCGGCGATGACCGATGTGCAGGTTATCATGCCCCACGGGGCCTACGATGGTAGCTACGAGACAATAGTGACAGGCGTGTAGACATTCCTTCAGGCAGACATCCCCCACAATGCCAAGGGTCCGTTGCAAACCAAGGTCTTCGAATACTATCAGTGAAATGAAAATTTACTTTCTGGCTGATTCCCTACCCTCATCAACTTCCTGGAAATCAGGGACCCGGGGAATAGCGAATCTATCAGAAGTCTACGCGCTCGATGCCATTCAGGTACGTTACCGACCGTTCAGAATAAAGACGGGAGATTTGCTGAACGATTGCGCTTGTCTTTAAGATCCCCCTGCCATCTCCCGATACACCGCCCGGATGCAGCGCTCCAGCGACAGCGGCCAGTCGTCGCGGGCGTAGGCTGCGAAGCCGGAGAGCTCCTCCGTGGCGGCCAGTTCGTCAACCGAGGAGCCGGCCTGCAGGCCCAGCCTGACGAACGACCGCAGCGCCGCCAGGAAGTCGCGCATCTGCAGCAAGTCTTCGCGCCCGCCCGTGATGCCTGCATCCGGCGCGCCGTGGCCGTGGATCACGATGGTGTCGTCATCGAACCGCTCGTGGAGTGCCTCCAGTGTGTCGATCCACCCCTCCGTCGACGCGCCGCCGTCAATGTCGATGAACGGGTACACCATATTGAACACGAGATCCCCCGCGTGCGCCACATTTGCTTCCTCAAAGTGAATGACCGCATCACCATCCGTATGCGCGGCCCCGTGATGTGTCAGGCGGATCGTTTCACCGCGCCGTCGCAGCGTGAGTGAGCTATCGAAGGTAACGCCGGCATAGACCTGCTCAGCCTCGTTGTCGTTTTGCTCGGCGGCCTGCCGCTGCAACGCAGGCACGTTGTCATGCGCGACGATGGCGTCGGTGTGATCTACCAGCGCGGCGTTTCCGGCGGTGTGGTCACCGTGGTGGTGCGTGTTGATCAGAAAGCTCAGCGGGCCGGCGGCCCGTTCCTGAAGGCCCTCCCAGCAGGGAACGGCCGTATCCGGAAACTGCGCGTCAACCATCACCACGCCGTCATCGCCCAAGTACCAACCGATGGTGCCCCCGCGAGCGGTAAACGTCCCTACGCTCTGCCGAAGTTCGGTAAACTCATTTGCGGCACGCGCGGGAGCAATCGTGGGTATCGAAAGAAACGGCGCAGCAGCAAAACCTGCGCCGGCCAGCTGTAGAAACGAGCGACGGGTGTGCATGGCGATACTACCGTTGGGGAAAGGGAGCGTGAATGTGCGATGAAGGGTAGTACGCCAGGGGGCTGTTCGGCGTTCTGCCAGGAACACATCACGTCTACACCACGAAACCGGAATTCAGGCGGATGATAAGACTATACACCTACCATCACTGAAGGCATCGAGCCATGCTGCGGGTGTTCGTCGGCGCGCCACTGTCCCCCTACCATGATCTGGAGGCATGTTATGAGCACCGTCGAAGAGGTTCAATCCGCCATTCTCGAAACCGCCGAAGCATTTTTCAACGCCTGCGAATCCGGCCGCGGGTGGGAGGGGTGCAAGCAATACTGCCACCCCAACGCCACCTTTGCGTGCCAGTCGAAAGCACTCAGCGAGGTCGAAAGTGTAGAGGACTACGCTGAGTTCATGAAGGGTCTCCACGTCACCCTGCCCGACGCACGGTGGGACCTGCACTTTTTCGGGATGGACGAGGATCGCGGTCGTGTCGCTGCTTATGCCACCTACTACGGCACACATAAGGGCGAAGGTGGCCCGGTCGACCCAACCGGCAAAGAAGTAGAGACAGATTACGTCTACATCATGCATTTCGATGACGGACGCCTCAGCCACATGACGAAAGTCTGGAACGACGGCATCGCCATGGAGCAGCTGGGCTGGATGTAATAGATCAACCATGAGCGGGGGCTTCTGCTATCGGAAGTCCTCGCTTTTTCCTTCAGCACGCACCCGTTGCGACCAGGAGTAAAGCCGGTGCCGATGATTGCAATCACTCCTCCAGCAAAATACAGCAGCACGTCACGCCCGCCTCCGCCTTGCTGAGCTCGCTGAGCTCGACGGTGTGCACGCCGACACCACTATCTTCGAGGCGCTTCCTCGTCCGTGGAAAGTGTACCGGATAGACGACCCCGTTTCCGACACGTAGGGCGTTAGCCGCGTAGGGCTCTTCCGGATGGATCTCTATGGTTGCGCAGTCGGCAAAAGCGCCCGTGTCGATCCACTTGGGATTGATCAAGAGCGTGCCGGAAGCAACCTGTGAGACGCCCGTTTTCAGATGCAGACAGGCCTCGACCGGCACGGGCGTAACATCGTACCCGAGCGGCTTAACGATAGCCGCCAACTGCCGGATGCCTTCCTCGTTGGTCCGCCCCGATCGTCCGACAAAGATACGGTCTCCCACCCGCAGGACGTCGCCCCCGTCAAGTGTTGCTGGTCGGGTAAGACAAACCAGCGGGCGATACGAGCGGAGTGCTTCCGCAACCCCCGCTACCTCATGTCTACGTGATGAAGCGCCGGGCCGAGTTAGAATCGCCACCTCGGGAAGTGCCACGGCGATATCCTCTACAAATGCGGAGTCCGGCAGGGCTGGTGCCGGCATCACGCGCTTCAGCCGGCAGCCAAGCTCCTTCAGAAGGTGCTCAAGTCGCCTATGTTCGGCAGCAGCGCGGGCCACATCAATGTGGTCGCGAG
>SLED01000005.1 GCA_007124945.1 Salinibacteraceae bacterium
GCAGAGTAACGGGCAGTGCATCCTCTGGTAGAGGCTTGGCCTCGTCGTCGACAAAAATAACCGGGAAGGGCTCACCCCAATATCGCTGCCGTGAGAAGAGCCAGTCACGTAACTTGTAGTTGACCCTCCCCTCTCCAAAACCGCTCTCCTCCAGCCATGCAATGATGGCATTGTTGGCCTCCGCTACGCCGAGGCCATCGAGTGACACCTCATCGTTGCTCGAGTTGATATGTGCACCCTCGCCGGTGTAGGCCTCTTTCGCAATATTGCCCCCCTTGACCACTTCGCGGATCTCGATGCCATAGCGGCGAGCAAAATCATAGTCGCGATCGTCGTGAGCAGGGACAGCCATCAGCGCACCCGTACCATAGCTGGCCAGCACGTAGTCCCCCACGTAGATGGGAATCTCTTCACCCGTGGCCGGATTTATCGCGTAGCCACCGGTAAATACCCCGGTTTTGTCCTTCTGCAATTCCGTTCGCTCGAGCTCGCTCTTCTGGAGCGCCTCGCGCTGATAATCCAGCACCTCGTCGCGCTGCTCGTCCGAGGTGACCGTATCGACCAGATCGTGCTCCGGAGCGAGCACCATGAACGTTGCACCGAAGAGCGTGTCTGGCCGAGTGGTATAAACGCGGATGCGTGTGTCCTCATCTTCTTTGAGAGGAAACTCAATGTCCGCACCCTCCGAGCGACCAATCCAGTTGCGCTGCATCTGTTTAGTTGACTCGGGCCAGTCGAGGTCGTCCAGTCCATCCAGCAGCCGGTCGGCGTATTCGGTGATATTGAGCATCCACTGGCGCAGTGGCCTCCGTACGCACGGGTGCCCGCCCCGCTCGCTCTTTCCGTCGATCACCTCCTCATTGGCCAGAACCGTTCCGAGCTCGGGACACCACCAAACCGGTACCTCAGCCTGATACGCGAGGCCGCGTTCGTAGAGCTTCAGAAAAATCCACTGTGTCCATTTATAGTAATCCGGGTCGGTGGTATTGATTTCCCGCTGCCAGTCGTAAGAGAAGCCGAGCCGCTTTAGCTGCTTACGAAAATTGGCGATATTGCGGCGCGTGGTGTCGCGCGGGTGCGTGCCGGTTTCGATCGCGTACTGTTCTGCCGGCAAACCAAATGCATCCCACCCCATCGGGTGAAGCACCTCCACCCCCAGCATCCTCTTGTACCGGGAGATGATGTCGGTGGCGGTGTAGCCCTCCGGGTGCCCAACGTGAAGCCCCGCACCACTGGGGTACGGAAACATGTCGAGAATGTACTGCTTGGGCTTCTCAGGATCCGGCTCCTCCGGGGTGCGAAAGGTCTGATCGGCCTCCCAGTAATCCTGCCACTTCTTTTCTATCGCGGTGAACGGATACGCTCCCATGGTGGGCTGACTACTTGACGGTGAAATTAACTCGGTTCTGGAGAATGGAACGGTACGATACCCTCAAGACGTTTGTTCAACCAGCAGGTCGCCCTCACTGCCTGTCTGCTGCGAGATCTTTAAGGATGAGCCGCACCAGCTGCTCGAGGGTATTCCGGATGCTCTTGCCCACCTCAAGCACATCGTCGTGGTCGAGGTACTCGTGGCCCAGACCGGCTGCCAGGTTGGTAATGGTGGAGATGCCAATTACCTGCATGCCCGCGTGCTGTGCCTGGATAACCTCGGGCACGGTGCTCATTCCCACAGCATCTCCGCCAAGGTACTTGTACGCCTGAATTTCGGCCTTCGTCTCGTAACTCGGTCCGCGCGTCCAGAGATAAGTGCCTCGCTCAGTCGGAATTCCATTCGCGAGAGCAAGTGCTTCAGCCCGGTCGACCCATTCCGGGTCGTAGGGGGCCGACATGTCCGGAAAACGCGGTCCGCCGGGGTCGTTGGGCCCTACCAGTGGATTGGCAAAGGCGAAGTTGATGTGGTCGGTGATGAACATGAGCGTTCCCGGCGTGCACCTTGGATTGATGCCGCCGGCTGCGTTCGTAACCATGAGACGCTTGGCACCCAGCGCCCGCACGAGCCGGATTGGGAACGACACCGCCCGGACCGGATGGCCTTCGTAGAGATGCACGCGTCCTCGCACAAACACTACCGACACGCCCTCAATTTCGCCAAATACGAGCTCCCCCGCATGGCCGGCAACCGTAGAGTGTGGATAGCCGGGGATATCCGTGGTGGCGATATGTACCGTATCCTCGGCAGCCTCGGCGAGGTCGCCCAGGCCGGAGCCGAGAACGAGGGCAATCTCGGGCGAACGATCCGTGTGCTCACGCACCGTGGCAACCGCTTCCTTTGTGTCCGGGTACAGTTCGGTAGACGAAGAGCTGGCGGTCATGCGGTTTCTGATCAGTTTACTGGTAACAATACGAAAGGAGTATGCCGATTCTTCAGGTGAGCGTCAACCCCTGCCGCCGTGGGCCGACCCCGCAGAAATGGGCCCGGCGTGGTCGGTAACATGTCCCTGCGTGTCTTCGAGGCGCACGGACGGATTGTCGCCCGAAACTCTGTCGGTTAGCCTAAGGACCACGGCCGTCATATCATCGTGACGCGGCGTGCCCTTCGTGAAACGGGCAATATCATCCGTAAGGTATTGAAGCACTGCCTGAGCATCTGGCTCTTTCAACTCTGCGATACGGTGTAGCATCCGTTCTTCACCATACTGCTCTTTCTCCTGATTCGTGGCTTCAGATAATCCATCAGTGTAGAAAACCAGAACGTCGCTCGGGTCGAGCGAGATGGTATTGGATTCCATCTGCTCGACGAACTCGTGCCCGCGAGTAAGGCCGATGGCAATGCCCGTGGGCCGGAGTGTTTGGCCGGTGGCTTCTCCGAGTCGGTGTAGAATGATGGGGTTGTGGCCGGCTCGGGCAAACGTGAAGGTGCGCTGCTTCAAATCAAGCACGCCATAGACCATAGAGACGAACGTGCCGCGCGGTACGTTTTCGTAGAACAGGTCATTAAGACGGTACAGCACGTCTTTAGGGTGCTCGTATTCCCGGCTGAGCGTTTGCAAGAAGCCTTTGGCCAGCGTCATGAAAAAGGCGGCCTGGATGCCCTTTCCAGAGACGTCGCCGATAGCAATGCCGAGCCGGTGGTTCTCAAGCGGAATAAAATCGTAGTAGTCTCCTCCTACCTCGTTAGCTGCCAGGCAGACCGCCGCCAGGTCAATACCCTCTACTTCCGGGACGCTGCGCGGGAGCAGCGACGACTGCACTTCTCGGGCAATATCCAGCTCCTGCTGCAGGCGCTGTTGCTGTGTAATCTCCCGTACGTACTCCGGGACATACGGAGCGATCTCTTCGCCCGAACGCCCACTGCCAACACCAACAAGTCCAAACACCACCAATCCAATGGTTAGCAACCCAACCAGTGCAGCATCAAAAAGGAATGGTGCTCCAGACATAATCCATTGCGGTGCTGCAGACCATCCAACGTACAGAATAAAGAGTCCAATAATGCAGGTGAATACGTTGTAGTGCCAGAAGGCCAGCGCCACAATCACACCGACGATGCCAGCTACGAGCCAGTCGAAGCCAGGGGTGGCCATATTCAGAGGTGAGATCTGAAGCACCGCAAAAACGATTGTCAGCCCACCCACTACGCCATACCAGGTACCCACCCTCCGATATAGCGCGGCTCCCATCCCCAGAACGACGAGTAGTCCGAAGAAGAGGCTCAGCCAGCCATAGAGCGAAACCCACAACAGGGAGAATGATAGTACTTCGGTGGAGACCGCCGTCAGTTCGTTCGCCTCCATCAACAGCCCTGCTCCGGGAGCAAGCGCCAGTACGAGTGTAATGCTTCCCAGCAGTGTTGCGCCCACCGCCACTCCGCGAAGCAGGGCAAGCCCGACCGGTACATTTAACAACCCACCCTGGCGAGCCACCGTAATCGTCTCCAGCTTCACCGGCCAAACCTCGCGCGTGTATGAATCGACAGCGCTGGAGACCACAAAGATGACAATAGCTCCCAACGCACCCACCAGTGCCACGGTCATCGACGCGAGGAGAATACCCACGACGGGGTCCCCGATATCCGCCATAATCTGTGTCGTTGCCACCGAGGCCATCATCCCGGCGGCCAGACCGCCCCCCAGAACAGCATCACGAAAAGCTGACTTCGTATCGATCATACGGGCTCCAAGCCGACCGACGAAAATGGCCAGCAATACAATAGCCAGCAGCAGATAGCCCAGCACTGTAAGGGCAGATGCGAACCCACGAATTGTTAAGACCGGTGACCAGGAGGGATCGTCTGCGGCCTCGGCCTGGCCACCCAGGCCACTGCCGGAAACGCCGTATGCAAACTGAGGCCGCAGGTCTGCCAACTCGCCCGTTGGCGTCACACTCGCCTCAAGCTGCAAAGCTGTACCCGCAGGCCCAGTAACCGCACGCATCTGAACATTCGCCGATGGATACAACGAATTGGGTTGAACAGCTACCGACTCCACTTCCCACTCGAAGTGACGCAGCGCCGTGGCCTCAAGGTGATAACGCACCAGCGCTTCCACACCATCGGGCGAGATTTCAACCGGGCCCTCACGCAGGTCATCTATTGTCAGCTTCGTAAGTGCGGGGGTCGTAACCGCTTCATCATCGATGAATCGAAGCCTCTCCACAAGCAGCGAATCGGGGAGCTGTTGCAGGGCTTCTTCGTCTGCCTCCAGGAGGTTTGCGAGTGCGTCTCGGCGGACGCGAGGTTCACGCCCTTCCTCCACTGGCTCATAACTTAGATACCAGAGATCACCGCCCGTCGTAAAATGGGCTCTCACCTGCTCTATGTCATCTGCATCGACCCCTCCGCGCACCCTCCAGTAAAATGCGGGGACATGCTGACCGGTGTCAGATCGCAAATACCTGGTCGCCTCAGTACGGCCGAGGCGCAGTTGCAGGGAATCAAGCAATGTACTGTGCTCGCGCGGTTCTACGCGTACATCCTGAAGAGTAAAGCCATGATCTGAAAGCAACCCTCTCGCCTCACTGGCAACCTCGACGTCCCCCTTGGAAAAATCAGCGGCGCCATACGGGTGCTGTCCGGGAAGAACAGCCGCGTACACAATCAGGCCTATCAGGGCCAGAAGGAGGAGGGGTAGGTCACAACGCTTGATGTAAGGGCGAGCATGCCGCCAAAGTGTAGCCATCAGGACGCCTCCAGAATACGGTACGTTCGGAGACTCCAGAGCACCTCTTGAATGATTACCCGGACGGTAGTGACAAGCGGAATCGCGATAATCATCCCGATGATTCCCCCGAGTTGGGCAAAGATGAGCACGACAAAGAGAATCACCAGCGGGTGCGTTTGTGCGGCACGCGAAAAGATAATGGGCTGAAAGAAGATGTTATCCATCAACTGGGTGGCCCCCATCGCCACAAAAACCCAGAATACCAGCGTAAAGTCGCCAGTCTGCATAACAGCCACCACGGAGCCCAACAAAAATCCCATCGCGGGGCCGAAGTAGGGAATGGTATTCGCGAAACCGGTAAACGCGCCCACTGCCAGCGCATAGTCGAGCCCTACAAAATACAGGAAGATCGTAGCGGTAAGTCCTACGAATGTGCACTGCGTTAACAGCGCGCGGAAGTACGTGCCGAGGTTTCGCTCTACTTTTTCGATGATCTGCAGCGACACCTCAAAATACCGGTTCGGCACCATCTCCAGCATAGACCGGCGGATGTCGTTACCGTCTTTAAGCGCGAAAAATGTGACCATCGGGATGATCGCCAGAGCATATACGATGTTGGCAAACACATCCACTACTGAGCCCAGAAATGCGGCTACCGTGTCGCGCTCGAAGAGGGTCTCAAAAGCCTGCGTAATAGCTTCGATCAGATCAACCTGAGCACCGGGGAACGTCGCGTCTACACGCGCTTGCAGATAGCTGGCGATTTCGATAACAGTATCCTGCGATACCTGCTGCGACAGCTCGGTAGCCTGTGTGACGAGAAATGGTACAAGATAGGTGAGCACAAGGCCAATCGTACCGAAAACCGCCCCGAAGGCGAGCAGGATACTCAGCCATCGCGGCCCACCAACTCCGCCCTGAATGCGATCGACAAGGGGGCTGATCACATAGGCGAGGAGAACTCCGATGATGAGATAGAGCACCAGAACTGAAAATTCCCACAGCAGCCACGTCCCGAGAATGAGGCCGGAGACCGCGAGAAAGGTGCGCACCACACTACCCAGAGACCATCCCGACGATTGCTGCGAGCGGCCTCCGAAAAAACCGTCGGTGGTAACCGGGGCGTCGTCGGCTCGAGTCTTCGTTTTTGGGGTGTCGGTATCAACCTGCATATGATGATGGACCTGTGGTGGGCCTGACGGCATGCCTTACACGGTGCCGGTGATAAGCGGGTACGCTCGGTACGAAGGTTCGATTGGAGGGTTCTACGGTAATCAAGTACGATGGAGTTACACACCGTGAGAAGGATGTCCTGCCTCCAGTTCTTCTACTATCGGCCGAATAACGTCGAAAGAAAAGCCGCGCCGGCGAAGATAATCCGTGAGCTTTTTCTTGCGTCGGAGCGCATCTTCTTCCCGCGCAACGCGTGGCCAGCGCTTTTCGGCATGCTCGCGCGCTTTTGACGCCAGATCAACCGAGGAAACGAGCGCATCCAGCGCTGCCTCTATTGCACTCGACGAAACGCCTTTCTTGCGGAGGTCTTGCCGGATACGCATCGGCCCATGCCCCTTCAGCCGGAAGCGTTCACGCGCGTACTGCTCGGCATAGGCGGCATCATCCAGTTCGCCCTGCTCCTCAAAATAGTGGAGCACATCCTCGATGACGTCCGGGGCGTACTCCGCCCGGCCCAGCATTCGAGCCACTTCCTCCCGCGTTCGCGGACGCCGGGCCACATAGCGCCAGGCGCGCGCCCTCGCCTTCATCTCCTCGTCAGCCCGCACGATCGCCTGCTCGGTCGCATCATCCAGCTCCAGGCCCTTCTTGAGCTGGAACCGCACGACCAGATCGACATGCACGCCAAACGCAAACGAACCATCGACAAATACCGACACTCGGTTCGGATCTTTTTTCTGTGCCTCCAGCCGCGTGACGGTCCGGGAATCTTCAGCAGAATCAGTGTCCATAAGACGTGAGATACAGCGGCTGTACTATTGGGGAATTTGGATGCGGAGTGTGTCAAGTGCCAGCCCGGTGACAATGCCGAGACCGCCCTCGACGTTGGACACGGGATCGCGCCGCGCCGGGTCATCACGCGAAACCGCAAACTGCGCATACGTTTGATCCGATCGGATGAGTGCCAGCAGCACGCTGTGGGCTGGAAGCGGTTCGTCTTCCTCCTGCACTGGAACACCGTAGACGCCCGTCCACGAGCGCGTGCTGTGGCTACAGGCTGCGTCTTCCGGGCATTTAGCTTCTGCTTCCTGCTGCACATCTTCCGGCCGGAGAAAGAAGTTGTCAAGCGCTCCACCCGCTCGAATATCTGGCTGCAGGCGTGTGCGGACCCAGTAATCCTTTTCCACGTCCTCCCACCACAGGGTGATTTCAACCGGATACACAAACCCCTCCTCAGCGCCGGTTCGCAGCGAATCGAGCTGGAGCGAATCGAGCGGGGCTGGATCGACGAAAACCGAATCGAAGAGCACCGCCTGAATAGGCGCTTCTGTAATGCTAACGGAGAAGCTATCGATCTCCACCGGCGGCGGCAACGCTCCATCCGCATACACCTCCTGTCCCTGCCAGGTAGCTTCAAAAGCGAAGGCGCGCCCGGCGGAGAGATCCGCGGTGCCATTCAGCTGGTAACGGCCGGGTACTGCTTCGTCCGGAAGAAGCTCGTGCGTTGTGCCATTGAATGTGATGAAAGCCGACGCATCGGTGACGGCCGACTGCGTGCCATCCCGCGGAAACGGCTCCTGTAGAGGGCGGGTACGCGAGAGCTTCACGACCACGTCATCGCTGCCCGTTGTTAGAAACCCCTCGGCGACCAGGCGGTCCGGGGCATCTGGCTCCAGGGAGTCACAGGCAGCGAGCAGGACCATCATGACTATCAGGAATCCTGATAGCATACCCGCCACGGAAATTCTATGTCGCAAATGACCTCGATTCATGCGGTTACAGCTCTACTTGCAATTCGAAGAGCGGTATCAGGGGGATGCCCCGGCGATCCTGTACGGCCACACCCGCTTCGGGCGACGGGTCGTAGCGGCGCGATACAATGTTACGACGACCCAGCACGTTGTACAGATTCACCTGCGCTTTCACTGGTGAGCCCGCTATACCAAAGCGATAGGCAACGCTGAGATCGGCGCGCCAGTAGGCCGGCAGGCGTCCGTTATTCACTTCGGGTCGATGCAGATACAGGGTCGGTTCATCCTCCAGTACATCGCCAAGTCCGAAGCGCGCCTCGGGCACTGACTCTGGAAAGCCGTTGCGCAACTCTGTGGAAAGCCCTATCTCCCAGCGGTTTGTCGTACGCTTCACCATGGTTTGGAGGGCATGCGGAACGTCGAACCGGGTTGGGCGGAAGTCCTCTTCACCGAGCGCCCGGGAGCGGCTCCGCGACTGCCCGCCGTGATAAGCAAAGTGCACGGTCCATGGCCCGCTCCGCGCCTCTGCTCCTACCTCCACCCCAAATGCCCGACCGCTACCGGGCTCGTACTGCCCCAGCAGTGAACCAACCTCCACACCAGAGCCCACCAGGCCGTCACGGCGCTGAAACTCATCCCGCGGAATAAGAATGTTGCTCGCGGTGCGCAGGTAGCTCTCAACACTGAGCGTTAACCAATCAGCAGGATACAGCTCCACTCCTCCAGAAATATGGCGACTGGTAGACGGGCGCACGTCGCTGTCCGAGGGAATCCATCGGTTCGACACCATGTTGTGGAGAAATGCAGACCGATCCTTGAGCTGATGCAGATACTGTACATGCAACCCCACACCCGCCCTTGCCGAAAGTAGACCGGGAATGACTGCGTAGCGCGCATTTAGACGCGGCCGCAGATGCGTGTGCGCCCCACTGCTGAAATAGGAAAAACGTAGCCCCGGCTGGATGGTCCAGCGCGACGTCGGCTGCCACGTATCCTGGACGTAGGCCGAAAGCTCCACCGCCCGAAGCTGGCTCTCGTCGTCGATCGTGTCGACCGCTCCAGGCGAGCGCTGCACGCGCGCATCAAGCGTGCTGTTAAACACATGGCGCTTAACCTGCACGCCAGCCCGGACCTGATGCTCGAGCGTGGCAAAATAATCTATATCTACTCCAACTCCGCCCTCAAGCAGATCAATGTCGTAGGCCGAATCAATGGTGGATAGTTCTGAAGGACGGATAAGTGCGCGCTCCCGTGCGCGATAAGACGAAGCGTACGCCGTGGACGTGATGAAAAGTCTATCAGAGGGGAGGTATTGATACCGGGCGCTCATCAACTGATTGCCCCAGTCATGATCAAGCTCAAAAAAGAGCGAGGCAGGCCGGAGCCACGACGTGAAGTCAAGCGACAGATCAAAGGGTAGCCTGAGATCAAGATTGTCACCCCCGCCATAGTAAGTCAGCGAAAGGCGGTGATTTGCCGACGGCCTGTACGTGGCTTTCGCACTCACGTCGTAGAAGAAATAGCCGGTACGCAGCGTATCGCGAACGCCGTCTTGCTCTACGGGATGCCGGGAGCCCGCCACCTGATCGATGTACGAGCGACGCGCGGAGATCATCACCGAGATGTCGTCTGTAACCGGAGTCTCCAGCATTAGGCGTCCACTCAGCAGACTTAGCCCGGCCACCCCACGGGTGCCCGACCGATTGCCATCTCGCATCTCGGCGTCCAGCACGGACGAGAGCCGCCCACCGTACTCTGCTGGAAAAGCGTCGCGGTACAGGTTGATGTTCTTGAACGTCTCCGTCTGGAACGTGGAGACTACATTGAAGGCGTGCCACGGGTGGTAAACCGGAGCGCCATCAAGCAGATAAAGGTTCTGATCTGACTGACCTCCGCGCACAACCATTCCTCCTGTAAGCTCGCCCGAGCGTTGGATTCCCGGCATCCACTGAAGAGCCTGCAGCAGGTCCGACTCCCCGGAGTAGGAAGGGAGTTCTTCGAGATATTGCATCGGCGCGTTGACGACACCGGGAAGGACGTTAAGGTCGGGGCGGTCGCGGCGGTCCGCCTCCACCGTCACCTGGGAGCCGCGAAGCTCCCGCGGCTGCAGTTCAAGAGACGCCGCAGCGCCACCGGCTACCAGGGTCGTGTCCTTCGTCTCGTATCCGACGTACGAGATGCGCACCCGGTACGGCCCCGCCGGAAGATTAGGCAACGCAAAATACCCCGCATCATTCGATACAGCTCCCTGATCGAGGCCTCGAAGGAAAATATGCGCGCCCGGTAGACCCTCCCCCGTCTCCGCATCCGTCACCCAACCAGCCATGGGTGCGCGTACCGGTGCATCCGGGCCGTTCCCCTCGGCAGCTACCAGTACGTACTGCTGACGTCGTACGTGATCGGCACGCAAGCTGACGCCCTGCAGCAGACATTCCAGTGCCTCGCGCATGCTGTCGCCCCTGTACTGGCACGTCACGACGGGCTCCTCGTCGATGAGGCGCTCCGCATAAACCAGATTCACGCCCGTTTGCGACTGAAACGACTGCAGTGCCCGACGCAGTTGTTCATCCTGAATATCCACCTCAATATCCTGCCCGACCACAGTGAGGGGCAGCAGCATCAGCAACGCGCTAAGCAGCGCAAGCGGTACAGATAGTCGCCGAATTTGCACGGGTAGCAACCGAGGCAAACGAGAACGGAAAGGGCGTACGGACTGGCGCACGGGCACCAATCAAACCGTTCTAACGAACTCGATTAACCCAGGTTACGAGACCCGAATCTGCTGGCCGGCAGCCATAATCAGGGCTCGAGATAGATTTCGTCGGTTGCCGCATCGACGCGCATGGAGATACCAAGCGTTGCGGCCAGCGTGCGGGCGATATCCTCCACTGTGTCCTCGGGCGCAAATGTGCCCGTGACCTTTTCCTCGTGTAGCGCTTCGGCTACCACCACGC
>SLED01000242.1 GCA_007124945.1 Salinibacteraceae bacterium
CCGATAGTCAGCGCGATCACCGACAGGATCATCCAATAACGTGGGGACAGAAGACTGTCCAGTCTTGTGTGCGTTTGCTGCGATGGCTGATCAGTTTGTGTGTCCAGCAAATCCTGCCCACTGCGCGCCCACTTGGCGAGATCGGCGCGTGTGAATTTGTAGGCGGGCCGCGGCTTGTCCAAGTGGATGCAGGGGGGCTTATCCATGGCATCGTACTGGTTCTTAAAGCGCCGGATGGCGATATGATCCGCAATGGACAAGTCGGCCTGATCAATACCCGTTCCCTGGACCTGTCCATCGACGAGATCGTCCATCGCCTGACCGAACTCATTCAACAAATGAAAGCCACGCGGGTGGTGATCGACTCGCTGTCCGGGTTCGAACTGGCCGTGGCGCCGACCTTTCGCGAGGATTTTCGCGAGTCTCTTTTTCGGATGTTCGCCGTGCTGTCCGGGCTCGGGGTAACGGTGCTGATGACGTCGGAACTCGAGGATCGCTATATTGATTTGCGGTTCAGCCCCTACGGGGCGGCGTTTCTCACCGACGCGATCATCGTCCAGCGCTACATTGAAGTGCGGAGCAGTTTGCAGCGGGTCATGGCGGTGGTCAAGGTGCGGGGCAGCACCCACGAGAAAGAGATCAGGCGGTACGAGATAACCGACGAGGGCATTGTCATCGGCGACCCGGTGCTCGACTACGAGGGAATTCTGGGCGGGCAGCCGAAGCGAACAAAAGCACAGGGTCTGGACGATCAAGGTATACGGTGATCCGCATGCAGAATCGTCCGCATCGGGAAAACGCTCCGGAGAGTCTGTTTGAGGAAATCGAAAATACCTCACCCACGGGTTCGGTGACCGAGCATGCCTTTGCCGGGCAGGCAAATCCCGACGATAAACAGACCAATGATAAATGCCACAGTTTTTCTGGTCCTGACCGGCGCAGATGTGTCACGTGCCGGCGAAGAGGCATTACGGATCGGCGAAGAGGGGTCTCGGATCGGCGAAGAGGTGGCACTGGTCGGCGGGGCAAAGACATCGAACTTCATGAACAGGACGCACCCGCCGCGGAGATGAGCGCGAGGAACTCGGCAGTGCCAGGCGGGCATCCCGAGGGTCTGCTCCGTGAAATCAACGAACAGCTTGTCGTGGCGACGATTCGTGCCCAGACGCAGGCTGAGACCGCTGAACAGATCGCCGCGAAAATGGCCCATTTGGCCAAGCACGATTATCTTACGGGCTTGCCGAACCGTGCGTTGCTGGACGACCGTCTGGAGCGGTCGATAGCCTTTGCGTTGCGTCACGGCAATCAGGTCGCCCTGCTGTATCTGGACATCGACAATTTCAAGCACATCAATGACTCCCTCGGGCATGCCGCGGGTGACCAGTTGCTTCAGTCCATCGCAAATCGTCTGCAGGCGTGCGTTCGTTTCTCGGATACGGTCAGCCGGTTGGGTGGCGATGAATTCGTGGTGCTGTTGGTCGATGTCGAAGGTGAGCATGGCGCTGTCCTTGCCGCTCAAAAGTTGTTTGAGGCCATGGCCGAACCGCATCTCATCGACGCCCACAGTCTCCACGTCACCTTGAGCATCGGCATCAGCCTCTATCCTGACCACGGCAGGGACAAAGAAAGTATCCTCCGCAATGCTGACATTGCCATGTATTCTGCCAAGCAAAAAGGGCGTAACAACTGCCAGATATTCACGCCGGACATGAAAGACGTGCGATGAAAAGCGATCCTCTAGGTTTGGCGTGGACACGGCGGCAAGTTCATTCGATCACCCCCATCTTCTACTCGTCCAACCGGGAAATATTCCTGCCTTCCGTGATTTATCCTCGTAAAAATTGAGCGAACCTCGTACAGACGCGGTTTATCAAAGGTTACTCTACATATCCTGAGGTGAATTCGCGGCAAGTGAAAAGCCATGCTCTTTCCGCTCCGCGCAGAACTTCGGGGCACCTTCATCGCGGTTTAGGCAGGAGAGCAAATATGGAGATAGATTGGATCGTCACGTTGTGAACCGCTCGCCCATCCGGGAAATATTCCCGTCGCCTGTGATTTCTCCTTACACAAAAATATGCGATTCCCCTACAGACATGGATGCTCAAAAGGGTATCCTCTAGTTTCGTAGCCAGTGGTGTTCAGTAAGATAACCAAAACAAGGAGAATGCATCGTGAAAAAATAAATGTATCTTTTGGCTGTGGCAGTTGCCTTTTTATTTTTTATTAACGTCGGTTGCACATCCGAGACGAATGTCCCCCTGCCCCAAGCCAAAGAAAACTCTGAAATCAAACAATTGGTGTTTGAGCTTTCCAAGGTCGAACATGTTCACGTGCGGGAAGCAATGGTCGGGCACCTGCGGCATATCGAAGAAGACCTCGCCGGGCGGGTTGCCAAGGGGCTTGCGTTGGAAAAGATGCCCGATGCGCCGGTGGCCGCGGCGCCCGTGCAGGAGCTGGAGCCTTCGCCCGCATTGCAGATCATCGGCAAAATGAAGGACACGCTCAAGGGGCGCACGATCGGCATCCTGATCGCGGATGGTTCAGAGGGCTCCGTTATCAAGAATATTAAAAAAGCCGTGATGGATGCGAAAGCTGTCGTGAAGATCGTCGCACCCAAAGTCGGCGGCGCAAAACTAGCGGACGGATCGATGCTGCCGGCTGACGGACAATTGGCGGGCATGCCTTCCGTGCTCTTCGATGCTGTCGCGGTCATTCTTTCCGAAGACGGCGCAAAAACACTGTCAGTGGAAAGCGCTGCCATCGATTTCGTGCGCGATGCCTTCGGTCATCTCAAGGCAATCGCCGTTGACAAGGGAGGCGCGGAGTTGTTGAATACAGCGAATGTTAAACATGATGCCGGCGTTGTGAATGCCAACGACAC
>SLED01000268.1 GCA_007124945.1 Salinibacteraceae bacterium
CGCGGCATTGGCTTCAAGACCGCCGATGCGATCGCCAAAAGGCTGGGAATCGAGCCGGACGCGATGATCCGGGTGCGTGCGGGGGTGAGCTTCGCACTCACCGAGGCGATGGACGAGGGTCACTGCTGCTTGCCCGTCGAGTAACTGCTGCCGCTGGCCGCGGCCCTGCTGGAGGTGCCAGCGACCCCGGTGCAGACCGCTGTCGATCTGGAGCTGGGCGAGGGCACGATCATCGCGGATCAGGTCGGTACCCTGCCTGTTCCTTCTCGCTTATGAAAGGCAAGGCTTTTGCTGCACGTTGGTTTTCGGCAAGTTTCCTCGTTGAGGGGCAGTCCAAAGTAGTGCTTTGATTTCGATTGGTTGGCGTTTGGTCGAATGCTTGGAGGGGGATCTGGGGTTGCTTTCAAAAGGGTAGCTGTGATTCTTGTGAGTGCACGACCGGGCGCCCAAACATTCGTGTCGATGTTTGCAAAGTGGGGGTCGAGCCTCAGGAACGTCGCCAGCGCTTTTTCACTATTGGCTCTCCAAGGAAACGAAGGCTGGGGGTCGCTTGTGCAATCCGAGTCTTGTCGGGGTGCAGTTCGAGGCGCAGGCCGCGTAGCTTTCGTCCGGTAAATTCAAGGGCTCGTTCGGCATCGTTTCGGCTAGGGGTCAGCAGCACGAAATCGTCCGCGTAACGCACGAACGGGATGCCCGCGCGCGTCCATGCGCTGTCGAGTTGATCAAGGAAGAGATTGCACAGCATGGGCGAGAGCACGGCACCCTGGGGCACGCCGACCGCGGGTGAGAGCAGGCCACCGGGATGAGGAGAAGCCGCGACCCAGCGCTTGATCAGCCGGCGCAGCGCGCGGTTCGGTACGAACTCGGCAACGGCCCGGTTTATGCCTCTGTGTGGGACCCGGTCGAAAAAGGAACGGATGTCGCCGTCCACCACCCAGCGCAGGCCCGTGGCGATCCGTTCGCGGACCTTGGCAATGGCGTGCGGAACACCTCGCCCACGTCGATAGCCGAAGCTGTCCGGGTGAAGTAACGGGTCGATCTCCGGCTCGAGTACCTCGAGGGCCATGCGTTGGGCAAGCTTGTCGCGCAGGAACTGTGCGGAAATCACGCGCTTCTTTCCGTCACCGCGAGCTACGGTGAATTGACGCAACGCCGCCGGTCGGTAGCGTTCGTCCCGAAGGTCGGCGATCAATTGCAGGAAGTGGCGCGGAAGCTCTGCGTCGAGCGCTTCACGCGATACGTCATGGGCCCAGGGCGCGCGGTCACTGCGCAAACGGCGCCAGGCCGCCTGGACCGTCAGCGGATCGAGCACTCTTGCAAACAGATCACTCATGCTCGCCCCCCAACGCTGTGCAGCAGGTGGCGGCGAAGTGCCCGCACGAGATGACAGGCGGCGCTTTGCAAACCGCGAGGCTCGGTCCGGTTGGTTTCCGGTGGCATGCTGAGGCCGGCGCCGTCTTCTTGCTGCGGAAAAGGATCCGTGCAGTTGCGCGCCCAGTCGGGCCAAGCCGCGTAGAACCGACCACGGGCGTCCTTGTTGAGGCGGCAGCCATCGCGGACCGTACTGTCGAAATCCCCGGGGTTGAAACCACGCTCGGTCAATCCCAGCACCATGCGATCGACGTGCGGCCGTAACGGTTCCATGACGTCCAGCGTCAGGGCGGGGCGTCCCGGAACCGCTTTATGCAGGAATCCCAGCCATGGGTCGAGCCCGGCGGCCTCGACGCGCCCGTGCACCACGGTGGCGAGCAGCGTATAGCCGAGCGACAGCATGGCGTTGACGGGATCCCGCGGTGGTCGACGGTTGCGCCCGTTGAACCTCCAGTCCGAGGCGAGGCGTTCGCCGAGGTCCGTGTACCAAACCCGTGCGGCGCTGCCCTCGATGCCGAGTATGGAGGCCATTTCGGTACACTCAGGAAGCGCCGAAACCCATTGCCTGATCTTGGGCGCCAGGGTCGCCTGCTGATCGTCCGTGGCTGCGCCGAGATAGCCCAGCAATTTCCGCTCGACCATCCATCTGGCCATTGTGAGCCGTCCGGAGGCGTCGGCCGCCATGGCGTACTGTGCTTTGCGTGTGCCTACGGATGCGCCGAGCCCGGCGCCCATCCACGTCGCCGAAGCACGTCCGCGCGCTGGCAGCAGCGCAGCGGGTACCCGGTGCTCCGCCAGCAGGCGCCACACATCCGCGCGTACCATCGGTGAGCCGTGGACCACCACCGCATCCAGCAGCACCGGTGGGAAGCGCTCGAAGCGCCCATCCGGGAAATCGACGCGTACGGACCGGTGTTCGACCCAGACGTGGAGCTCGCGCCGGTCGAGAACCAGAAGGATGCCGCCGTTCACAGGCGACCCCGGATCCAGGCAACGGCCTGCCCCAGCCAAGCGTAAAAGGGTTCTGGTGCCGGTGCCGAGTCCATCTCGTCATCGGACCGCGGGGTAGCGGAGGGCGTCACGGCGACCATGGCGCCGCCGCACCACAACTGTGCCGGGTGCGTCACCGGGTAGGCCCGCACATCATCCTCGTTGCTATCCAACTCACTTTCCAGACGCTTCAGCAGGCGCCGCAGTTGCCAGCGGGAGGAGCGCACCAGGTACACGGACTGTTGCAGTCCGTAGCCTTCCCCCGCAACCATGCGCTGGACCCGTTGAAGCCTTTTCCGGCAGCGGATGTCGTATGCCAGCAAGAACCATCGCGAAGACATGGCGGACCTCCTCAGCGGATGCGCGCAAGGCGGCGAAAGAGGCTGTCGGCAGAGCCGGTACCGCGCGCCCCCACCGGGGAGTTGGGCGCGAGCCACGCCAGAAGCAGGCGGTCTTTCTGCGGGTCGATCAGTTCGCCCAATTGCAGGTACAGTTCTTCCGCTTCGCGTGGCGC
>SLED01000127.1 GCA_007124945.1 Salinibacteraceae bacterium
GACATAAAACATGCGTGTACCGCTGTTTTTCAACTGAAGCCTTCCATCGGCGATGCTGATCTGTTGGTTCGGTAGCCTTTTGTCATTGACGCGATAGGGTTCGAGCGCGAGGGCTTCAGCCCGATACGTATTCGCGTAGGCATCCAGGATCTCGATGAAGTCGCTGGTATAATCCTTCAGCCAGCCGCAGTAGGAGCGCCGCGTGCCTTCTGGGCCGGTTACCTGCACCACCACCTGCAAAAACAGATGCTGCTCCAAGAGCGGGTCGAACGAGTTGCCGGTGTGCTGAATCACTTCGGTCGAGATTGACTGCACCTGCTGATCGTGCCGCCCGATGAGCGCACCCGCCGGGGCTCTCGCTTTCGCTACACCCACGATCATCCCAACTGATTGAAGGAGAGCGTCGCGAACCATGCCCATCCAGTTTCGGATCCAGCGCCAGAGGCGCCTGAGAATGCCCGGATGCATGGTCTGCTCGATGAGGGTCTCACGGCGAACACGATCCTCTTCGGTCAAACCCTCGGGGCAACGGTATAGCGCATGAAGGTCAGCGTACTGCTCCCGGTAATAAATGAGTGAGCGCTCAAGATGACCCTCTGCTGCCACTACGGGTGATGGATAGGTTAGCTCCATTCCGGTGGAGTGAATCCGTGCCTTTCCCCACGTCATATATTGGTTGTGGGTGGCAAGCGTGATTGGAAAGCGGTCGAACGCTTTCAGGCAGCGGTCGCGTCTTCGTGCGCGGACGAGAGCGAGGAGAGTCGCTACCGCCAGGATTACAAGGACCGTAAGTAGCGTGGAGCTATCCATGTGCAGCAGGTGCGGGCGGTATGCGTGTAGCGCTCATTTCGCCGGAATTTGCGAGTCGAAGATACGACGAAATGAGTAAGGTTAAACACCCGCAGTCCCATACGCAAAGAAACCCTACGACGACGCTGCAGCTTCCTTCTTCGCCTCCTGCTTGCGCCGGTTGGGATCCAGGTAGCGTTTGCGCAGGCGGATGCTCTCTGGCGTGATCTCGATGAGCTCGTCCTCGCGGATGAACTCGATGCATTCCTCCAGTGAGCGCTTCCGCGGCGGGTTCAGCTTCTCGAACGCATCGGCCGAGGCCGCGCGCATGTTCGTGAGCTTCTTTTCCTTCGTGATGTTCACGTCGAGGTCCGCGTCGCGGCTGTTCTCACCAACCAGCATGCCTTCGTATACCTCATCGCCGGGCGCCACGAAAAGCTCCCCGCGCTCCTGCAGGTTGATCATGGCGTAGGCGGTGGCTTTGCCGCGGCGGTCGGCCACCAGCGCGCCTGTGGTGCGGTGGCGGATGGATCCGGCCCACGGCGCAAAGTGGTCGAAGCGATGGGTGAGGATTCCCGCGCCCTTCGTGTCGGTCAGAAACTCGGTACGATAGCCGATAAGGCCGCGGCTTGGCACGTGGAACGTGAGGCGCACGCGGCCAGAGCCGTGGTTGACCATGTGCGTCATCGTGCCCTTGCGCTGGCCCAGCTTCTCCATCACCACGCCCATGTGCTCCTCCGGTACGTCGATCAGCGCCGACTCCACCGGCTCGTGCGTCTTGCCGTCTACGTCTTTGGTGATCACCCGCGGCATCCCCACGGCAAACTCGAAGCCTTCTCGGCGCATCTGCTCGATAAGGATCGCCATCTGCAGCTCGCCCCGTCCGTACACGCGGAAGGCGTCGGGCGAGGGTGTTTCTTCGATGCGCATGGCCAGGTTGGTCTCGGCCTCCTTCATCAGGCGGTCGCGCAGGTTGCGCGAGGTGACGTATTCCCCCTCCAGTCCACTAAATGGCGAATCGTTGATGCGAAACTCCATCGACATCGTAGGCTCATCGATGCGGAGCGGGGTGAGCGGCTGTGGCTCCTCAGCGTCGGCGATGCTCTCACCCAGCCCCACGCCGGCCATACCACCTACGGCGACGATGCTGCCGGGCCCGGCTTCGTCCGTCTTCGTGCGCTGCAGCCCTTCAAACGTAAATACGGCCGTCACCTGCGCCGAAGTCGTGGAATCGTCTCGGTGGCAGATCGTGACGTGTTGACGATCCTTCAGGGTGCCGTTCACCACGCGGCCGATCGCGAGCGGTCCGAGGTACTTATCGGGCACCACGTTGGTGACGAGCACCTGCAGCGGGCCCTCGGGGTCGCCTTCGGGTGCCGGCACCTGCTCAATGATGGCATCGAAAAGCGGGCGCAGATCCGTCAGCTCGCCGCCCGGCTCCGTGGCGCACTTGCCATCCACGGCCACGGTGTACAGTACCGGAAACTCAATCTGCTCCTCGTTGGCGTCCAGGTCGATGAACAGGTCGTACACTTCGTCCAGCACTTCGGATGGCCGGGCATCGCTGCGGTCGATCTTATTGATGACGACAATAGCGGGCAGGCCCAGCTCCAGCGCTTTCGACAGCACAAAGCGCGTCTGCGGCAGCGGCCCCTCGGCGGCATCCACCAGCAGCATAATGCCGTCCACCATGCGCAGCGTCCGCTCCACCTCCCCGCCGAAGTCGGCGTGACCGGGCGTGTCAACGATGTTGATCTGGCGCTCACCGTACTTCACGGCGAGGTTCTTGGCCATGATGGTGATGCCCTTCTCGCGCTCCAGGTCGATACTGTCCATGACGCGCTCCGGCACGTCTTGGTGCTCCCCAAACGTGCCGCTCTGCCACAGCATGGCATCCACGAGCGTAGTTTTGCCATGGTCGACGTGGGCGACGATGGCGATGTTGCGAAGATGGTCGTGACGCATGGGTACGGCGGCTGGCGTTCAAAAATAGCTGGGCGCGTCAACATCGCCAGCACGCCGGAAGGTTCCCCCGAAGTGGTGCGAGAAGGGTATATCTCCAGAAACCTCAC
>SLED01000301.1 GCA_007124945.1 Salinibacteraceae bacterium
CGGAATGCGGACGAACCCACCGTGCCGCCCGTTGCCGAAACCTGGAAGAACTCGGCCTCGGTAAACTCCCACGCCTCGTTCGTGTGCGCGATGAACACCGTCTCGAGTCCCCGATACTGACGCCGCAGCCCCTGGGTCGCCCAGAAGAAGAATGATTTCGCGAGCTTGCGCCGCCGTTCATCCATGCTCGCCGAGGCATCGAGGACGAAGGCGACGACCGCACTCGTGGCCGGCCTTTTGCGCCGTGCGAGCTGGCGAAACCGCAGATCGTCGTCGGTGAACGCCGGACCGTCCGGTTGAGCGGCGCGACGCTTGATCGCTTCTTTTATCGTGCGGCGGCGGTCGAGACGCGCACGGGGTCCCCGCCGGTCCCAACCCTCGCGAACGAGCTCCTCGTCGGTCAGCGCGTCGGTCACCTTCGGCTTCAGATCCGGCAGAGCGAGCTCCTCCCAGATCCAGTCGACGATATCATCGACTTTCAGCTCGAGAACGAAACGCAGCTCACCGCCGCCGCTTCCACCCTCGCTGGGCTGATCGCCCTTCTCACCGCGGCGCGCCTTTCCGGCACGCGGACGGCGGTACACATCGCCGGGTTTGCCCGGCCCCTGCCCGACACCGGCCTCTTCATCCTCTTCGCGCAGCCGGAAGCGGTAGTGTTCGAGAAAGCGTACCGGCACTCGAACCGTGCGATCGCTCGGGCGACTCAGTACATCGACCCCGGCGACGAGGTCGCCGAATCGATCGCGCACCGTCTCCCGGACTTTCTCATTGTGCCGCAGCCAATCGCGCGCACCACGGGAAAAGAGATCGTACCATCGATTATCGGAGCTGCCGCCACTCATCAAGCGTCTCCATGAGATGTCTCATAATCGTGACTCAGCGCCGGAGCGGAAATACACACCGTCGAACCGTTACTCCTGCGAGAGGAGCGTTGTCACGTAGTTGAGCGCCTCCCGTGCACTGTGCTCGTCATACCCGTAATCCTGAACGAGTCGGTCCTCCACTGCTGAAATCTTTCTTCGCGTTTCCTCGTCCGGCCGCGCGCTCGACGTCACGAGACGCAGCACATCGCGTCGCTCTTCGAACAGATACTGCTCGACCGCCTCGCGCAGCCGGGCATGGCTCGACAGAGAGAATTTCTCCCCGCGCTTGTATGCGCCCATCGCCTTGCGCACCACTTCCTGACGGAACGACTGCTTGCCCGAGTCGGAGATGCTGATTTTCTCTTCCACCGATCGCAGGAACCGTTCGTCGGCGTCGCGCTCCTCACCGGTAATCGGGTCGGTGACCTTCCGGTTGTCGAGCACCGCCTCGATCTCGTCGAGATACTTGTCGAGCAGCTCGTGCGCTTCATCCTCGAAGGAGACGAAAAGCGCCTTGTGCACATCTTCCTTCACCCACCGGTTGTAGAAGTCCTTTCGCGTGGTGACCAGCAGATCGACCCAGCGCTTTTTCGTCTTGCTGTCCATACGCGCATCGGACTCGATCGTGTCTTTCAGCGACAGCAGGACCTCCATCGACGTCAGGCTGGAGCGTTCGCTGCGGCTGATCGCACCGGCGAGCGCGTTGACGACGAACCGCGGACTGACGCCGTCCATACCCTCGTCGGGGTGCTCACCCTGAATGCGCTCCACTTCCCGCTGCGAAATCCCTTCTACGTCCTCCCCCGCGTACAGCCTGACTTTCTTTGCGAGGTCGAGGTCTTCACGCTCGGACTCCCGCAGCCGTGTCAGCACCGCGAAAACCGCGGCGACGCGCAGCGCGTGCGGGTCGAGATGCACCTCGCGGAAGGTCGGCGTGGCCGAGGTCAGCTTGCGATAGATGCGCGCCTCGTCGGGATAGCGCAGTGTGTACGGAACCTGCACGATCACCATGCGGTCGAGCAGCGCCTCATTCTCCTTCTCCTGGAGAAACTTGTGAAACTCCGCCATATTCGTGTGCGCGACGATGGATTCGTCGACGTGAATCAGCGGAAAGCGGGAGACCTTGACGTTCTTCTCCTGTGTCAGCGTCAGCAGGAGATAGAGAAACTCGCGTTTGACCTTCAGGATCTCGATCATCTCGAGCAGACCGCGACTTGCCGCGTACACTGCGCCGGACCACGACCATGCCCGCGGGTCACCTTCGTCGCCGTATACGGCGACCCTGGAAAGGTCCACCGAACCGACCAGGTCCGCGATGTCGGCAGTCGTCGGGTCGTGCGGCGCGTACGTTCCGACGCCGACGCGGGCTGCCTCACTTATGAAGACCCGCTCGACCGGCATACGGGTGAAGTCGTCGTCGTAGTGTTCATGCAGGATCGCACGGGTGTACGGGGAAAGCTCTCCCTCGACTCGCACGCCGTAGGTGTTCTCGAAGTCCGCCCGCTTGCTGAACGGAATCAGGTTCAGCGGAGACTCGTGGATCGGACTTCCCTTGATGGCGTAGATTGCACCTTCGTCGGTGCGGCTGTACTCCTCGAGCCCGCGCTTCAACAGCGTGACGAGGCTGGACTTGCCGCCCGAAGGCGGACCGAGCAGAAGCAACAGTCGGCGGCCGACTTCCGAGCCTTCGCTCGCCGCTTTGAAGTAGTTGGCTACCCGCTCGATCGCCTCGTCGACCCCGAACAGCTCGCTGCTGAAGAGGTTGTAGCGGGTGACCGACTCCCCTTCATCCGATCGAGTGCTGCCGTACCAGCGCATCATGTCCCAGACATACTGGTGACTCGTTCGCGCAAACCGTGGTGGGTCCACGGGAAGTATCTGCTCGAGAAACTCTCCGAATGTTCCCTCCCACCGCTTTGCCTGTTGCTCCTTGCTGTAGCTGCTCAGCGACTGGAGAAACTCACTACGTCTTTCCGTATCCGACATCAG
>SLED01000403.1 GCA_007124945.1 Salinibacteraceae bacterium
CCTGCGATGTCCTCTGTATTGTTGCAAGCAAAGTGATCCGCATCTACGCTTTAACGCAGGCTGTAGCACTCGATTCTGCGCAGCCTGTCCATTCCTTCTCGCCTGAGCATGACGCCCCTTGTCTGTAAATAAAGACTTAAAACGTCAACTGGGCTTCTGGGACGCCTTGACGATTGGCGCCGGCACCATGATTGGCGCCGGCATATTCCTGCTGGCTGGTGTCGCGCTGGAGCTTACCGGCCCGGCTGCCATTTTCTCGTATCTGGGTGCAGGTCTGGTTTGCATGATCACAGCCGCCAGCGCTGCCGAGCTGGCCACGGGTATGCCCACCTCCGGTGGCGACTACTACTTTGTGTCCCGATCACTCGGGCCAGCACTCGGCGCAATCTCTGGCGTTGGAATCTGGCTGAGCCTTACCTTCGCCATCTCGTTCTATCTGTATGGGCTTGGCGAGAGTATCTATCACAATTCTTGCCAGTAACGGCCTTCTGGGGCGCGCTCATCGGAGGGGTGCTCCTGACCGGACTTAACGTTTACGGCGCCAAGGAATCGGGCAGAACCCAGGTTGTGGTCGTTCTCACGCTTCTTGCGATCCTTGGAGCATTCGCTTTTGCCGGTGTCTTCAATATCGACGGTGAGAATTTTAGCCCCTTTGCGCCTTTCGGTGCAGCCCCCATCGCCTCTACAACAGCGCTCGTATTTGTCTCCTTTCTCGGCTTTGTAAAGATTGCTGCTGTGGCAGAGGAAATTAAGGAGCCCTCGAAGAATCTGCCCCGCACGCTCATCGGGTCGGTGGCGCTGGTTACGCTTCTCTACGTGGTTATTCTATTGGTGATTGCCGGGATCTTTCCGCAGGATACCATTGGTGAAGTGCGCGATCCGTTGACAGCTGCTGCACGCACACTGTTCGGCCCGGTGGGCGCCATCCTCATCATTTTTGCTGGGCTACTGGCTACGCTTTCTTCGGCGAACGCAAGCATCATGGCCGCCTCGCGCATCAACCTGGCGATGGCGCGCGACAGGCTCGTGCCTAACTGGCTTGCGAGCATCCACAAGAAGCTCCTGACGCCCTATCGGGCGATCCTTATCACCGGCATCCTGTCGCTCCTCTTCTTGCTGATCGAGAGCCTGGAGGACCTTGCAAAAATCGCGAGTACATTGCAGCTTTACAGCTACGCAGCACTCAACATCGGCTGTGTAGTGTTGCGCATGGCAGCGCCTGAATGGTACAAGCCCACCTTCCGCACCCCGCTCTTTCCGTACGTTCAGGTGCTTGCGGCGCTGGCGTGTCTCGTTATCATATTATATTCCGGACCGTTTGCGCAGATTGCCATCTTGCTGCTCATCGTTGGCAGCCTCGCCTGGTACTACACCTGGGGGCGCAACCGAGTGGAGATTGAGCATGCGGTGCCTTACTTCAAGAAGCAGTGGGCTAAGCAGGGAATGGGTGGTTTTGTTGCGCCGCCGATACAGTACGCCGCCGAAGCCCCGAGCGAGCCAGGTATTGAGCGTCCGATTGATCCCAACGAGGCCCGCCGGGTCCTGGTAGCGCTGGCCAACCCCGAACACGAAGGCGCCCTTATTCGCATGGGACGCTTCATAGCGACCGGTGCTACTGAAGGCGGCCGCGTTCTGGGCACGCATTTGATACGCGTGCCCTTGCAGACCCCACTGAAAGATGCGCGTGAGAGCGTCGGCGGCGACCGTGATGTGCAGGACATCGAAGATGCGATCGTGCGCACAGCGCAAGCTGCGGAGGCGCACGATGCCCCCCGTGGTGACGGGCAACCTGGGCTACGACCACTACATGAAACGCACATAGAGGCCGTCACCGATGTGGCGCACGATGTTTTCGGAGGCCTCATCAACGCAGCGGAGCAGGACGAGGCGGACCTGCTGCTGATGGGCTGGCAGGGAGGCTTTAACGTCAGCCGTATCTACGAAAGCCCGATCCAGCGCATCATCACGGGCGCACCGATGGATGTCGCCATCCTGAAGAATCGCGACCTCGGCTCGATCGGTTCCATTCTGCTACCGTGGGGCGGCGGCCTGCATGCCCAGCTTGGCCTCGAGATCGCCGTGCGCACAGCCCAGGCGACCGGTGCCCGCATTGACCTGTTGCGTATCGTGCGGGAAGGTGTGGACAAGGAGGAAGAAAAAGAGAAGCTCGGTAAGACGATAGCCCCCATCGTTGATGGATATGAGAACGTCGACATCGTCGTTAAAACTGGAGACGAGGTTACGCGTGGCGTCACTGAACAGCTTAATGAAGAGGACTATGACCTCGTGCTCATCGGCGCCTCGCGGGAGTGGGGACTGCGCAGCGTGCTGTTTGGCTCCATCCCCGACATCGTGGCCGACCGCGCCGACTGCTCGGTGCTAATGGTGCGCCGCTATGTGCCGGACTCCTGGACCACACGCGCGGGTGAAGGGCTTAAGCGAGTAAAGGAAGGCCTCGGGCTGACGACCTCTCCGAAGACATCGGCTGAAGAGTAAACTGAGGGAATCACGACGTCTATCCCTCTACATACTCTTTCATGAAGGTCTGCCGCTGCTCATGATCACCCAACATGAGCAGCTCCATACCCTCTTCCAGTGTCGTTTGGGCCGTCAGATTGGTGATCGTCTCTCCGCCGTACTCCGCGGCAATAACGTTCATGCCAGTCTTGGCCCCGATTTGGGACTCCGCCAGCGTAACTCCGTGCAGTTTCTTCGGTAGTTCGACAGAGAAGAAGTCCACCCCTTCGCCGATAATCAACAGGTCGCGGTGCTTGAGCGTAGCGTAGACAGCCTCCACGCCAAGGTGATCGTAGCTCAGGACAAAGTCAGCACCAGCCCGGTGAATGGCTTCGACATTTCGCTGAGAGGTGATGCGGCTGATGATCCGCAGGTCTTCGTTCAGGTTGCGGCAATAGGAGGCAAGATAGATGTTCATCGCATCATCATTTGTGGAGAGCAACACGGAGGGCGCCTCCTGAATTCCCGCCTCCTGAAGCACCTCGTAATCCGCAGCGTCGCCAGTAAAAACGCGGGTGCATATCCCTTCCAGGCGCCGTGCAAGGCTCGGGTTCTGCTCTACCATGTGTACGGGAATATCTTTTTCCTCCAGCACACGGGCGGCGGCGGTGCCTACCTCTCCTCCTCCGATAATGACGACCGGGTTGGGGTTGACGTCGTAGATCAACAGTAGATCGTTTAGCGACTCCAGTTGCTTCTCCGTGCCGATGACCACAGGCACGCTCATCTGCTGAAGCTCCAGGTCGGGCTGGGCCGGTATCAATCGTCCGCGCTCCCATACCCCGATGATGCTTACGCCCGTCATTTCACGAAGTCGCGTTTCCCTGATGGTGCGCCCCGCAAGAGGTGTATTGTGCGCGGGCACCTCGGCGATCAGCAAGTCCTTGAAGCGGCCCACAGGATGGGCAAACGCGTGCAGGGCATTCATCCGAGCGGCCAGTTGCTGCCCCAGCCGTTTCTTCAGAGCGATAACCTCATTGGCACCACTCAACTGAAGAATATCGATAGAGGCTTCTTTCTCCGCAATTGCAGCAATCTCCACGCCGCCGGTGGCTTCGCGGACCGTCAGGATGATGTTGGTATTCTCCGTGTCAGACTTGTTGACCAGCACCAGGCGGGCGCGCGAGGCGCGGGCAGCCTCGTACGTTTGCCAATCATCCGTCGCACCTGCCATCACGTTGATTCCTTCCTCAAGCAAATTTCCAGCCTTCTCCGGGTCATCCTCCAGGACTACATGGGGAATCCCCTCCTCGTCGAGCCGCTCGATAAGGCCTGGCACCATCGAATCGTAATTGCAGATGATGACATGACCGCGAACCTCCACAGGAACGGAGCGAGGTGCACGGGCAAAAATCTGCGCCTTCAGCCACGGTGCATAAAAATATCGAATGAACGCATAGGGCAGCACCACAAGCAGTAATACAACTCCCGATACCAGAACAAACGTACTGTAAGCGCGCCCGATGTCGGTCTCAAAGACAATGTCTCCGTACCCAAGCGTGGTCATCGTCACGATCGTCCAATACAAGCCCGAAAACCAGGAGTGCTGCTGCCCCTCCACCTGGCTCATCAGCACATGAAAGCCGATCGTAAACAGGATCACCACACCCACGATAAACAAAAGATAGCGCGCGAGTGTGAGCACATTGCGGCGGGCTTCCTTGTGTGTAAGGAAATACCGCACCTCGGACGAGTAGGTGAATTTCATTTCTGAAGGGTATCCATAAACGCAATCGCGTAGAGGTCAGAAGCGTACCTAATGGGAGTGGCAGGTAACTCCTTTGTGAGGAGGTTCGGTCACAGTCACGATACCAAGCGAGGAGCACTGGTACAACTGCCAGTTATCATCTTTCTGTTTATACCCATCGCATGCAATCCGACAGCGCTGGATGGCCAGCTGCTCATACCAGCGGGGGGGCCACCTGTCGCCGGCTCTCGTGCTAAATGGTGAGGGCTGCGGCCGCAACCGTGCCCCCCGGTATCGCACCTGCGCGTTTCACTCCGGCTAACATCGGCAGCGGGTTGCCACAGTGATGAGTAGATGGCTGTGACAACTTCGAACTCCGACGATGGGGGCCGAGCTCTCGAACCGTATCTTCTTAGATGGCAACAGCGCGTTACTATTGACCCGGCGTGTCCTGCGGCTGTGCAAAGAACCCAATCACGCGCCACACATCGTCTTCCAGTCGTAAGATCACGGTTTCAACCACATCTACCTGAGCGTACTGCGTGTTGTAGTTCAGTATCATGTACTCGCCCTCCGGAGCCTGCGGGAGCTCATCCGCGAAGTTGATGTCCGCGAACGTCCGTCCGTCCAGCTCGCCTGTCTGCTGCTTCCCTGCTTCAGCCTGCCGAACCCAGTCCTCCTGATCTACCTGCTGCTGAAAGTACGAACTCGCCTCCTCCCAGGTGGCCTCAATATCGCCGTCATCGAAAAGCGCAAGCCATTCCTCCGCCGCCTCACGCGCTTCATCCGTCCGGTCTGCAGCCTCTTGTGCAAGCAGAGGCATAGCCATCAGGGCAGTACCGGCAAGAAAGAGGGTTACGATTCCCGCGATTCGATGGAGCCGTTTCATCATTCTGTTGAAGTAGGTTAAAAGAAGCAGGTGAAAGGTACTACCAGAGAGGCTAATCACGGTTTTCGTGCGATCACAAATAAGCCGGTGCCGCGCTTATTGGTTACGCGTGTATCCAGCCAGTTTAGAAGAATGCCGGCCGGCAGCATCACTGCGTAGTAGAGTGGCAACAGCAAAATGCTTGCCCATGTGGTATTCAACCAGAGCAGCGGCCGCTGTATAAGCCAGCGCCAGGCCGTCGATCCGTACGTGCCGTACGTGTATCGGACGTCCACCACCTCCAGCCCCGCGCGTTGCAGCTTCGCTGTCATTTCCTGAGGACTGTAGCCATCGCGTACGTGCTCCTCAATGAACGAGGTATCACCCTCCTCCTGCACATCCGAGCCTCCCTGATCCGACGGGGTGTTGATGACGACGTGTCCTCCGCTTCGAAGCACCCGCGCGAAATTCCGAAATACCGCTTCATCATCCTCGATGTGCTCCATCACATCGACGGAAAGAATCAGATCGAAGGGTCCGCCGAGTTGTAGCTGTGTGAGGTCTTCTACCTGAAACGAGATCTGGTCACGCTGCGGAGTCCGCTCCACAAATTGCCGGGCCCGCTGCAGGTAATCCTCCTTGATGTCCACGGCGGTAACCTCCGCATCGGGAAACCTGCGCGCGACAAAATAGGCGAATTGCCCGAATCCGGTGCCGGCATCAAGCACGCGCGCTGGCGCCTGCTCAGGGAGCAACTCGCGGATCGCACCGCGCACGTACCATGCCCGAAGAAAGAGTGTATGCAGCAAGCCATAGAACAGCTTTCGCAACAGTGGATGCGCATCGGCTACGTGCTCAAGCCGATCTTTGATAGGGTCGTAACGCATGCGTGTGGGCGAGATGAACTATCTTTGTGAACATGGGCGTTACGTTGCCGCAACGAAACAGCACTGTCGGCACGAATGTTCGATTGTTCTTCGTTATAAGGTTTGTATCCTTTTTGGGAAAACCCCATACCGGTTTTGAACCGTTGCGTTATTCCTATCTTAGTGCTGGTCTTCTCGCTCGTCTTGCCCGCTTGTTCCGGGGAGGAAGATGCTGACGCCAACGGCAACAGCGAGGCAACGACGGAGGACGAGCAAAGCCAGCCGGTCGGGGCTGTTGAGATTCGCCCGCGTGACCTCTCGCGTACCATCAGCGTTTCGAGCCAGGTGGAGGCGTTGCGCACCGTCACCCTGGCCAGCCAGATGACGGGTATTGTGGAGGAGGTGCTGGTTGAGGAGGGTGATGTGGTTTCGGCCGGTGACGTCCTCGCCCGCTTCGATCTCACACAGGAGCAGGCCGAACTGGACCGCGCACAGGCGCTGGCCGAGAAGGAGCGAGCGGCATACGAACGGATCAAAGAACTGGTGGAGAATGAGTTTGCCAGTCGAGCCGAGTATGAGGAGCAGAAGGCCGATCTGGCCGTGGCCGAAAGCGAGGTGCAGCTCTGGGAGCGCCGTCTCGCCTTTGGAACGCTGACGTCGCCCTCCGACGCTGTTGTTACCGACCGCTTTATTGAACCGGGTGAATCTGTCTCAAGTAATGACGAGACGTTTGAAATTGCCAATGTGGGGGCCCTTGTGGTACGGGCCGGCATCTCGGAATTGCATGTTGGCGGCCTGTCGGTGGGAGACGAGGTACACCTCCGCATCGATGCTCTGCCAGGGGAGACGTTCGAGGGAACGATCCGGCGCATCTTTCCGCGCGCGGACACCGACACGCGTCGGGTGCAGGTCGAACTGCAACTGGACCCCGACCACGAAGCCATTGCGCAGGTGCGCCCCGGGTTTCTGGCGCGGGCGGAGCTCACTGTCGACCGGCGGGATGGGGTATTCGCTGTCCCCGAACAGGCCCTTCTTGCCTCCGACGAGGACGAATCAATTCTCTATATGATCACCGATGATCGCCTGGAACGACGCCCGGTAACAGTGGGCGCGTCCTCCGGGGGCTGGACGGAAATCCTGGACGGGGTGGAAGAGGGCTCGTATGCCGTGGCCTCCAACCCGGCTAACTTCCAGGAAGGTCAGCGCGTGCGCATTGCCAGCATCGTCCAGCATCCCTCCGACCCCGATGATGCTGAAGAAGACGTTCCGACCACGGAAGAGGTACCAGCCCAACCCACTGCACAGGAGTAGCTTCAGTAAGCTTTCGCACTGTAGACAGCCGTAAGCCATGGAGTCAACGCCATCAGATGAGAATGGCCAGCAGAATCCTTCTTCTTCTCGGGAGGGGGAAGATCTGACGTACGAGCGCCGCGGGCTGGCGTCGACGGCCATCCGACGACCGATAGGTACGCTTGCGCTGGCCTCCGTGGTGATCGTACTGGGCTTCTTTTTTGTAGATCGCCTGCCGATCGACCTCTTGCCCGAAGTCACCTACCCGCAGATCCGGGTGACCGTCAACTACCCGGGCACGGCTCCCGAGGTGATGGAGCAGCAGATCACCCGCGTCCTGGAGCGTAACCTCGCGGCCACACCTAATCTGGAGGAGATCCACGGGCGGGCTTCCGAAGGGCGGACCAACGTGGATCTGTACTTCGAGTACGGCACCAACATCGATCTGGCGTTGCAGGATGCCTCGCGCAACATGGAGATGGCGCGTACGCAGATGCCCTCCGACATCGACCCGCCGCGCCTCTACAAGATAGACCCCAACGACGCGCCCGTCTACGAGGCGGGGTTTAGCTCGGATGAGCGCTCGGCCCTTGAGGTGCGCGACTGGATGGAGAACCGCCTGGCCCCGCAGTTGCTCTCAATCTCAGGTGTGGGGTCCGCCGAGGTCGCGGGCGGGCTCGTGCGCGAGATGCAGGTGATCGTCGACCAGGATCGGCTGGCCTATTACGGGCTCACCGTCAATGACGTGAGCGATGCCATCGCCAGTGAAAACCGGGACATCGCGGCGGGGCAGGTGACGTCCGAAACGTTCGACGTGATGGCCAAGACCGACGGCCGCTTTACGTCGGTCGAAGACATCGAGCAGATCCAGCTCTCGGTACCCGACTCCCGCGAGCGTGTCTCGGTGAGCGAGATTGCCGAGGTGCGCGACCACCATCAGGAGCAGCGGCTCTTTGTCAATCTCAACCGCGAGCCCGCCACACGCCTCTCGGTAACCAAGCTGCCGGACGCGAACACTGTGGAGGTGGTAGATGCTGTTCGGGCGGAACTGGAGCGCCTGGAGGCGAGCGGCTTTATTCCGCCAGACATCACGTACGAGCCCACCACGGATCAGTCGTTCTTCGTGCGGTCGTCGCTTGGGGCGGTGACTACAGCAGCCATTCTGGGCGGTGTACTCGCCATGCTGGTGGTGCTCCTTTTCCTCGGAAGCCTGCGCAAGAGCTTCGTGATCGGCCTCTCCATCCCCATTGCTATCATGGCGACGTTCGCGCTGATGGGCGCCGGGGGGCTGACGCTCAACATCATGAGCCTCGGTGGCCTGGCACTGGGTGTAGGACTTCTGCTGGATAACTCCATCGTGATGCTGGAGAACATCTCCCGACATCGCGACGAGCTCAAGAAGGAAAACGAGGACGCCTCCCACGACGGCGCGCGCGAGGTGGCCTCGGCCGTTATCGCGTCCACCATGACGAACCTGGCCGCGGTCGTGCCTTTCCTCCTGATCACAGGCCTGACGGCGCTCCTCTTCCGCGAGCTTATTCTCACCATCTCGTTTGCCATCATCGCCTCCCTCGGCGCCGCGCTTACGCTCGTGCCGATGCTCGCGGCCTTGCTGGCCAAGGTGCGCTTCAGGAGCGGCCTCGATACTTCCTCCTTCTACAAAGGCTTCAACCGGTCTCTCGGGTGGCTCACCGACCGCTACAAGAATGGCGCTCGGCGGGTGTTGCGCTGGCGCTGGGCGGTGATTGCCGGCGCCTTCGGTCTGCTGGCCTTCTCCCTGTATTTGGCAGATGACCTCGGCAACGAGTTTCTCCCGACGGTAGATGACGGCAACGTGGGCGCGTTCGTGCGGATGCCGCCCGGCACGACGCCCGACGAAATGAACCGCTCGGCTGAGATGGTCGAAGACGTGCTGGAGGAAATGCCACACGTGGAGAACGTCTTCACGATGGTCGGCGGGCACCTTTCCGGCGGCGTGATCTCCGAGCGGCCCGGTACCGCGCGGTGGTCCATTCAGCTTACGTCGGCCACCGAGCGCGATATGACTGCTACCTACTGGGTGGAGGATCTGCAGGAGCGGCTGGACGCGCTTGATCTGGCCGGCGGGCGAGCCTTCGCTTCGCCTCCGAGCATCCCGGGAATTCGCACGACGATGGCCGGATCGGACGTGTCGATTGCCGTCGTCGGTGATGATCAGGCAGAGCTCGATCGGCTCGGCCGGAAGATCATGGATATGGGCGGTGGGATTGAGGGACTGAGCAACTTCGATCTTGCGCGTGACGACCGGAGCCCCCTGCTCAACATCAACGTGGATCGCGAGCGGGCGGCGGATCTCGGGCTGAACGTGGCCGAGGTCGGTGAGATGGTCCGCACGGCCGTGGACGGGTCCGTGCCGACGCAGTATTCGACTGGCTCGGCCGAGTACGACGTCCGCGTCAAGCTACCGCGCGAGATGCGCGCTACGCCCGACGATATGGGCGGGATTATGCTTTTCCGAAGCGATGGCGCACCCGTAGCCCTGCGCGACATTGCGTCGTTCTCGCTCGGTGAAGGACCGGCCCACATCACCCGCGAAAATCAGACACGGGTGGTCCGTGTCAACGGCGACGTGAACACGGCCGTGTCCGATGTTGGCACCGTCAACGCCGAACTGCGCGACCGCATCGCCGGGCTGGAGCTGCCCGAGGGATATAGCCTCATCTACGGTGGTGAAGAAGAAGCCATTCAGGAGACCAACCGGCAGATGCTGCTGCTCACGCTGCTCGCCATCTTCCTCGTGTTTGTGGTGATGGCGGTGCAGTACGAGCGGCTAGCCAATCCGGTGGTGATCCTCACGGCGATCCCGCTGGCGCTTATTGGCGTGGCGCTGATCCTCTACGCCACCAGCACGCCGCTGAGCGCCCCCGTGCTGCTCGGCGTAATCCTGCTAATCGGTATCGTGGTGAACAACGCGATCCTGCTGGTGGAGTACATCGAGATTGGCCGGCGCGAGAAGGGCCTCGGTATTTTCGATGCCGTGGTCGACGCCGGAGGCATCCGTTTCCGCCCGATCCTGATGACCACGCTGACGACCGTCTGCGGTATGCTGCCACTGGCGATCGGTCTGGGCGAAGGAGCCGAAATCATGCGTCCGCTTGCGCTCGCCGTGGTGGGTGGGCTGCTGATCTCCATGGTGCTGACGCTCTTCATCGTGCCGTGCCTCTACGTGGTCATTGCCGGCTGGAGCGAGCGTCTCAAAACGTGGCTCACCGGCAAACACACCGCCGCCGAGCTTGCCACGGCCGGCGATGGCGCCACGGCAACGCAGCCCGTGCCAGAGCCGCAGCCGGAGTGACCCAGACGCTACCTCATGCCCACGGGTCCTCGAACGCGCGGCCTTGCTCCCAGGCGACCACCTCCGCGTCGGTGCAGAGGGCATCGTCCAGCGCATGTAGAAACGCCTCCCGCGCCTCGTCCACCCCGATCACCGTTAGCTCGTGGTGGCGGTCGCCAAACGTCGGATGGGCGAGCGCTGCGTTCAGATGGTCTTTCTCCTCCTGCGTTAGATGGGTCTGGTCGATGGCCGCCTTCCAGTAGCCGGTCTTGCGGAGGTTGACGTAGTTGCCC
>SLED01000320.1 GCA_007124945.1 Salinibacteraceae bacterium
AGAAAGCACTCATCGCCGAGCCGATCGTGAAGGAGGTAAAGGAACGCCTGCAGTTTATGATCGACGTGGGCGTGGGCTACCTGACGCTCGACCGCAGCGCGCGCACGCTCTCCGGGGGCGAAAGCCAGCGCATCCGCCTGGCCACGCAGATCGGCTCGCAGCTCACCGGCGTGCTGTACGTGCTGGACGAACCCAGCATCGGCCTGCACGCGCGCGACCATCACCGGCTGATCGACTCGCTGAAGGAACTGCGCGACCTGGGCAACTCGGTCATCGTGGTGGAGCACGACCGCGAGATGATTGAGGCGGCGGATTTTGTGGTGGACCTGGGGCCGGGCGCAGGCGAACACGGCGGGCATGTGGTGGGCACCGGAAAGCCGGAAGACCTGCCGCTTCGTGAGAACGGCCACCGAAGCCTCACAGCTGCGTATCTTCTGGGAGAAGAGCGGATCCGCCTGCCGGAAGAGCGCCGTACGGGCAATGGCAAGGTACTCCGACTCCGCGGCGCCACCGGTCACAATCTGAAGGGCGATACGCTGGAGCTACCGCTGGGACGCTTCATCTGTGTCACCGGCGTCTCCGGCTCGGGCAAATCGACGCTTATCAATCAGACCCTCTACCCCATCCTGGCGAAGGACTTCCACAATGCCAAGCTTGTCCCTCTCCCATACGAAAAAATCGAGGGGATGGAGCACATCGACAAGGTGATCGAGATCGACCAGAGCCCGATTGGCCGCACGCCCCGCTCCAACCCGGCCACGTACACCAAGCTGTTCGATTACGAGCGGGATCTGTTCGCCGAGCTTCCCGACTCGAAGATCCGCGGCTACGACAAAGGGCGTTTTTCCTTCAACACGAAAGGCGGACGGTGTGAGGAGTGCAGCGGCGCCGGCATCGTGAAGCTGGAAATGAACTTCCTGCCGGATGTGTACGTGGAGTGCGACGTCTGCCACGGCAAACGCTACAACCCCGAGACGCTCGACGTCAAATTCAAGGGCAAGCACATCGCCGACGTGCTGGACATGACGGTCACGGAGGCACTCAAATTCTTCGAGAACGTGCCGCGCATCGAGCGCAAGCTGCGGACACTGCACTCGGTTGGGCTGGGTTACATCCGCCTCGGACAGCAGTCAACCACGCTATCGGGTGGCGAGGCCCAGCGTGTGAAGCTGTCGAAGGAGCTCTCGCGCCCGGGCACCGGCAGCACGCTGTACATCCTCGATGAGCCGACGACCGGACTCCACTTCGAGGATATCCGCAACCTGCTGAAAGTACTGCGTGCGCTCGTCAAGAAGGGCAACACCGTGCTGGTGATTGAGCACAACATGGATGTTATCAAGATGGCCGATCATATTGTGGATCTGGGTCCGGACGGTGGATCGGCGGGTGGGCGTATCGTCGGCACCGGCACGCCGGAGGAACTTGCGCAGCAGGACACCGCTACCGCAGGGTTCATCCGGGAGGAGCTCGAACGGTGCCGGGAGCTGGCTGCGGAGGAGGAAGACGAGCTGGACCTTGACGCCCTCAGCGGCGACGGTGCGGACGGACCTGTTCGCCCGCAGGATGTGTTAGAAACCGAGGAGGCCATATCAGATTAATTTCCAGACATTCGTCCCCTGCAAACCAACCTGTTTGCTGTTATGGCTGATCAGCCGGCCACTCCGATGCCCGTGGAGGCACCGCCGAAGGAAAAGGAAAAGAAAGATCAGGAAACCGTAACCATCCAGCTTCCGCAGTATCACGTCATTTTGCTGGATGACGATGAACACTCCTATGAATACGTGATCGAAATGCTTGGCGACATTTTCGGCCACAGCCAGTCGAAGGCATACGAGATGGCCTGTGAGGTTGACGCCAGCGGCCGCGTGATCGTGGATACGACGAATAAGGAACGCGCCGAGTTACGCAAGAAGCAGATCCACAGCTACGGCCCCGACTGGCGCATTCCCCGCTGCAAGGGATCGATGTCGGCCATTGTGGAGCCGGCGGAAGATTGAAACAGGCGTTGTCGAGTTTCGCCTGGGAATACTGGATTCGTTTCACCGTTCACCGGTACTCGATTGTATGAGGTGGTCCGTGGGAAGAGCGCTACCGACCGTGAAACCACCTTCTGGCGGCATCCGCTGATGGTGAAATCACCCAACCAGGAGTCGAGGAGACGAAGAAACAAGGAAACGACGTGCGCCAGAATGCTCGAAAAGGCGCCCCCTCGCCCCCAACGTTATGCTTAGCGCCAGAGAAGCATCTCGCCGATAGCGTTTGGCATCAGAGTACTGAGAGCGAGGCCGTACTATGACGGAGAAACACGCGAGCGGCTCGAATGACCAATTGGCATCAATAGGGGACCGAGACGGCCCCGCTGGGTGCGTTCCAATCGAGACTGTTGGAACGAGCGTTAAGACGACCCACCGGGTCGTCTCTACGAGGTGCGTGCTGACGCTAAGCTGGGCCCCCAGATGACATAACCCGAAGTCTTGGGGTCATTCCTCGATTCCTCGTTTCCTCCATTCCTCGATTCTTCGTCTCCTCGCCTCCTCGATTCCCGCGCCCGCGGCCGCAAGCGGGCCCAAACTAAAACCGGGCGCTACATACCGAGCGCCAGCGGCGTTGACTCATCCGGGACGATGTCGGCATCGACGTGAAGCACGCAGTCGTAGGTCTCCTCGAAAAACTCCTTCGCCTGCTCCACCGCCCACAACTCAAGCTGCGGATCGGTGCTTGTGCGAAGATGCAGGTACACGGTATCCGAGCCGACCACCTCCACTGAAATGGACTCCACGTTCTGGAAGTGACTGCGGTCAAGCGCTTCGGCCAGTCGCACGAGCGAAGCGGTCCGCCGAACGATCGCGCGGTTGACGCCGGATAGCTTCATGAAGGGTTTATGCTTGCGCTTGGGCAAGGCCTTTCTGTGATAGCGCGCGATGTTGGCAATGATGTCGATCTCCTCCGGCTGAAACCCGTTGAGATCCGCATTTTCGATGAGGTAGCGCGAGTGTTTGTGGTGCTTGCGCCGGCTAATGTGGTACCCGATATCGTGCAGCAATGCGCCGTATTCGAGCAATTCCCGATGCTGCTCTCCCAGCTGGTGCCATTCGCTTAGCTCATCAAACAGTTTGAGCGAAAGACGCGCGACCTGTTCGGCATGCTCGCGGTCCCAGTCAAACTTGAAGCCCAGCTCGTAAATCCCGCGCCGTCGGACCCCAGCATAGGGTGCCAGCTGCTCCAACCGCTCGTAGTTGTTCTTGATGAAGTAATCGACCATCCCTTCGCGCAGGGCATTGGGTGAGAGGCGCAGCCGCTCGATGACGAGATCTTTCAACAATACATCGATGAGCGTAGCGCCGGCTACAACCTGGTGGAGCCGTTTCTTGTCTATTCCGGGCATCTGTTTGCGCTCTTCGATGGAGGAGCTCATGATGCGCTTGGTTACGTCACGGATAGCCTGCCCATCGAGCGCCTGCTGGTAGATTGACCGCGAGCCGTCGCCGGCGTAGTTGACGTGCACCTCGGCGATGCACTCCATCGTACCGGACGAGCCGACGAGTTCGTGCACGTCATAGGCTTTAGCCGCCCGAAACACGGGTGCCAGCATCTCCCGGTAATGCGCTCGAATCGCCCGAAACTCCTCCGAGTTGACCGGGTCGGTGGTGACAAACTGCTCGGTCACCCGTGCCGCCCCTACTTTCAGGCTTTGGGCAAAATACACCTCCTTGTCGGTGCCCACAATAAACTCCGTGGAGCCACCGCCAATATCCACCACCATCACCGGATCGGGCATATCGACAGCGCGGCGCACGCCCTTGTAGATGAGTTCGGCCTCCAGGCTTCCCGGAATTGTCCGGATGGTGATGCCGGCTTCCTTCTTCGCACGCTGCACCAGCACACCTCCGTTCGTGGCCTCCCGGATGGCGCTTGTGCCAAAGGCAAGGTGCTCCGTCACGTGCCAGCCATCTGCCAGCAGACGTACGCGCTGCAAGGCTCGCAGCGCACGCTCAATGGCATCTTCCGTTAATGCCTGCTCGGCGAACCCGCCATCACCCAGACGAACCATCTCTTTGATCTTGTCGAGCACCGTGTAGGTACCGTTCGGATAGGCATCGACGATAATCGAGTGAATGGAGTTGGTACCGATATCTACGATGCACACCCGGGAAGGCATAGAGCCGTTCGCCACAGGCGCTGCCGTAGGCTCGGCAATGGGCTTTTCCTGGATTTTCGGCATCACAACGGCTGATTGTTATTAGGCAGCGGCAAGGGTGTGCGCATCACGCAGGCCCCCAGAGACGTGCTTTTCTACCTCGCGGACAAACGAATCGATGTCTCTGTTAGGCGACCACCGGACTTCCACCAGGCTGTCGCGGTTTGCGTGCAACCACTGTGCCAGCAGGCGCAGTGCATCAACCTCCGCGCGCTTGTAGCGCTCCGGCCGCTCAAGCCCCGGATCAAACGTGGCACGGATGCACCTATCAAGCCGCTCCCGGCCTTCTTCCGTGAGCGCTGTGGGAAGCACCAGGACGCGCTCCAGCCTCCCAAACCGCAGGCAGAGCACGTTCACCGTTGAGGGCGACGCGCCCGGCTCCATAAGCACCGCATTGTGTTTGAGCACGGGAGCGGCCACTACTTTCTGACGCTTCAGCATGCGATCCAGTCGTTGCATCATGTCGCGAAACTCGGAGGCCTGCTCAAAGTCGAGCCGCTCGGCTGCGCGCTTCATTTTGTCCTCCAGCGCGCCCACTACCGCGTGATCGTTCCCCTGCAGAAACGCTCGAACGCGGTCTACCTCCTCCTGATACGCATCAGAGCTCGAGTCTTCGCACGGGGCTGTGCACAGGTCCACATCAGCATACAAACAGCGCTCTCCCCTGTTGAACCGGGCCTCATCGCAGGAGCGGAGCTTAAACACGCGATCGATCACCTCCAGAACGAGGTCGGCCTGCTTACGCCCGGCAAGCGGCCCGTAATATTCGGCGCCGTCATCCACGATGGTGCCAGCGTATTCCGCTACCGGCGCCTCGTGCTTCAGATCGAGTTTGATAAACGGCCTGCGCCCATAGCGCCGCTGGGCGCGGTTATAGCGCGGCTTGTGTTCTTTGATAAGGCGCGACTCTTCCAGCAAGGCCTGCAGCTCTGAATCCATCACCTCCCACTCAACATCACGAACCGAACGTAGCAATTTCTGTGTTCGTGAGGGCAGGGCTCCCGTGCCATGGAAATAGCTGCTCACACGGTTCTTCAAGCTTTTTGCCTTCCCGATGTAGATAATGCCCCCCTTCCCGTCCTTCATGAAGTAGACCCCTGGACGATCCGGCAAGTCGGGCAATGTCTCCTTCCGGATGTGACGCACGTGCTTTGGCTGACGGCGTCCGTTGCTGTACGAGCGATACTGAAAGGTCAGCAGCTCCTTGAGCGAGGAGATTTCGTGCTCGAACTCTACGTGGCGAAGCAAGCGCTGCAACACCTGCGCGGTCGCCTCCGCATCCCCACCGGCGCGGTGTCGGGCGGAGATGCGGATACCGTAAAATTTCGTGAGGGCGGAAAGGCCTTTTGAGCGCAACCCGGTGAGCAGGCGTCGCGCAAGACGAAGTGTGCAGAGCGTATCGTTGGAGAGCTCCGGATGACCGGTGCGTTTGAGAGCCGCATTCAGAAAGCGCAGGTCGAACGGCACGTTGTGTGCCACGAAGACGTCTTCGCCCAGAAAATCCAGAAACTCCGGCAGCACCTCTTCCGCTGGAGGACGATTTACTACCATGCCCGTCGTAATACCCGTGATTTTCGTGATACGCACAGGGATGGTGCGACCCGGGTTTACGAGCGCGGAAAAGCGGTCGGTGACGGTTCCTTCCTCCAGACGAACCGCCCCAATCTCCAGCAAGCGATCGCGGCCGGCTTTGGTGCCGGTCGTTTCGGTATCAACGACCACAAACGAAGCATCGTCCAGCGACACGTGGCTGAGGGTCGGTGTGTAAATTGACGGAAACGCTCTCCGCGGTATAAACCGACACGTCCCAATTGATCCAATACAGCTACCGGTTGCTGCGGTACCTCTCCCGCCGCAATTCGGTGACGTGCTCGCGCAGCCGATCCATTTCCTCGCGCATTTCTGATAAAAATCCGAGCGCTTCGCTCCCGCCATACAGTAGCAATGCAAAAAGCATCCAGTAAAGCAGGCTGACCACCGCGAGCAATGAGGCGCCATCAACAGCTACGACTATCGCTGCCACCACGCCGAGAGCCGCAATGATGACGGCGGAAATTCGAAGACCGGTCTTCAAATAGTCGAGTAACCTGAGATCCACCGGGCGATCCCCAAACAAGAATTCCACTATCCTGATGGATCTGGCGCGCACACGAGCAACCATCGGGAACTGGCTCGCGGTCTCACGAGCTGCTTTCGACCGCTGCTCGTCTAGCCCACCTCGGCGCTCGGCCTCCTGTAGCGCCACCATCAACGCTTCAACGTGGTAATCCTGGCGGCGCTTTTCCAGCACATCGGCAAGCTCCGCATCGTCCATGCGGTAGAAATACCTTTGAAGCGCGAGACGGTCTTTCATTTTGCTGCGTTCATCTGAGAGCAATCTTCGATCCCTGACCGGTCAGGTCCACCTTCCTGTTCGGCATCCTTTTCCTGATTCTCTTCCTGACATCTGTGGTGCACCCGCTGCTGCGTCCGATGGCGATGGAGCAACTCCTTCGTCCGGCCCTCGATGTCGGGCCCCGCCTCAACCCGTTCCAACAGCCACGCCCAGAGTACCTGGCCGATGTAAATCACCAGCACGACGATAGCGGCCAGATACAGCATAAGCTCAAGACCACTACTCGCGCCGGAAAAAGGAATGGGAGGCATCGTTCCCGCCGGATCAACAAAAAATTATCGATAGCAACATCAACAGCCCTGGCCCGGATGGGCACCCGGCGATTCTTTTCCCCCTTTATCGACCCACCCGGCCCGATGCTAAATATGACTGGGTCGCCGGACGTTCGTCCGTGTAACGCCGTATTTCGAGACGTATTTTACTGATGCCCGATCGAACGGAGTTTGCAGGGTTCATTCCTCTCCCATGGCACCCCCTATGCGGGCGAGCGTTTCCGGGTGATAAATACCCGAGATAAATCCACGAGGCGACGTAAAAGAGCGAACGTCCACAACCATGATGATCCCCTCCACTACCCGCACGTCGGCCTGGGTGAAGCGCTTCACAAGCCGGCCCAGATCAGGCTGATGGCCGATCACCATAACGTGCGCATCATCTGAATACCGGCCCGCTATCTCCGCGAGGTCGTCCACCGTTACACCCGGAGCCATAAGCCGCTCGGGCTCCGGCTCACATTGAAAGGCTGGAGCGAGTAGTTCGGCCGTCTGGCGCGCCCGCACCAGCGGACTATGCAGCAACGCCTCAACAGGGATCTGGGCGGCCGCCAGCGCTGTGCACTGATGCTTGAGCAGCAAGCGTCCCTGCTGCGTAAGCTCTCGTGCTGCGTCACCGCCTGTTGCGGCGGGTGCAGCTACTCCGTGACGAACGATATAGAGATGCATGGCAAACGGTCATAGAAAGTGAGCAGCATTTCGCGAAAACTTGGCTGAAATGCACGGTACGCTTTAATTGATTCCTATAGTGCAAACAGCGCAGATCGCTTATTAACAAACTATACCGGAGAGGCATCTCATGAAAGTCACGGTCATTGGTGCAGGAAATGTAGGGGCTACGGTTGCCGAGTGTGTGGCACGGAAAGATATGGCCCAGGAAGTCGTGTTGGTGGATATTAAGGAAGGACTTCCCCAGGGAAAAGCACTGGATATGGCCGAATCCGCTCCGGTGCATTTGTTCGATACGACGGTAACCGGAGCCAATGGGTATGAAGATACGGCCGGCTCCGACATCTGTGTGATCACGGCAGGCCTTCCGCGTAAACCGGGGATGAGCCGGGACGACCTTCTGGCCAAGAATGCGGGCATCGTTAGCAGCGTGACCGAGCAGTTCGTAGAGCACAGCCCGGATGCAATCCTCATCGTGGTGTCGAATCCGCTCGATGTGATGACGTATGTGGCATACACCACCAGCAGCTTCCCTACGCACCGGGTGATGGGTATGGCGGGCGTGCTGGACACCGCCCGGTACCGCGCCTTCATCTCTGAGGAGCTCGGCGTCTCCGTTCGCGACATCCAGGCACTGCTAATGGGCGGCCATGGTGACACCATGGTACCTCTGCCCCGCTACACAACGATTGGCGGTATCCCACTACCGCAGTTCCTTGACGATGCAACGATCGAAGCCATTGTTGAGCGCACGAAAGGCGGCGGTGGCGAAATTGTCGGCCTGATGGGTACCTCCGCATGGTACGCTCCGGGTGCCGCCTCAGCCGAAATGGTGGAGGCAATCATCAAAGACTCCGGCCGCGTGCTTCCCTGCGCAGCCTACGTTGATGGCGAGTACGGACTAAACGATATGTTCATCGGTGTGCCCGTGCGCCTCGGCCGGAACGGTGTCGAAGAAATAATCGAAGTGGAACTGAACGAGGACGAACAAAAGCTGATGGATACGTCCGCTCAGCACGTGCGTGACAACCTTGAGACGCTGGAGCGCGTTACCAGCGACGCCTGATCCCAGACCCCTGTTGTTTACAGCGAGCGCCGCACGCCCATCCGGGTGTGCGGCGTTTTCAGTTTACTGGTGCTCCAGACGATGAATTTCGCGATTCAGTTTCTTCAACACCTGAAGGGTCTCTTGCCGCTCCTGCCGCGTCTGAGCACGAAGCAGAAGCTCGCGCCTGCGGCTTTTGAGCGCGGAAAGACGCGCCCTGCGAGATGGTAAATCGGTCCAAACGGTGCGTTGCATCATGGACAACTCCGACGCGGCTTAACGATCTGGTGCGGTCGCAAGATAGGCGATGGTGGCGCCCCAGCTACCACTGCTTTCACTGTCGAGATGGTAGTCGGTAACGTAGTCCGTCCGATCCAACACACTATGAACGGTGCGGCGCAACACCCCTTTCCCCTTGCCGTGGATAATACGCACTCGCGTGAGACCTTTCTCACGGCAGGCTCGCAGGTACTCAGCAACCAGATCAGGCACCTCTTTCGGATTGAAGTGGTGCAGGTCCAGGATGCCGTTGATGGGATATTCGACCGGTTCCACGCTTCAAGAGGGTGGTTGAATAGATTTTGTCACGAAGGCTATCTACGTGACAACCGTGTCTTTCTTTCCAGCTCTTCTACGGAATCTACTCCACGCCGAATACCATGTAGTGTTGCTGCGGCAGCATATCACGGGTCTCACGCCACTCGAGGCCCAGCGCGTTCATCTCACGTTTAAGCTGCTCCTCCGTGATTCGCCGCGTGGCTGGAAGTGGAATCGTATCGTCTTCTCCTCTAAATACAACCAGTATCAGTCTCCCATCCGGGCGGAGTGATTTGCGGATCTGATCCATCATCTCTCGAGGATGGGAGAATTCGTGGTAGGCATCTACAATGAGAGCGACATCGATCGCTGCCTCGGGAAGCTTTGGATCATCAATCTCGCCCAGAATAAGCTCTACATTCTCGACGTCTCGCGCTGCAGCCCGTTCTCGTATAACATCGAGCATTTCGGGCTGAATATCGACGGCGAGCACCCGTCCTTCGGGCACACGCTCCGCTATGCGAATCGCAAAATACCCCGTGCCGGCCCCGATGTCGGCCACGATGGATGAGTCGGTTAGCGGTAACGCCTGCAACACGCGTTCGGGCATCTCCTGGATCTCTCGTGCGGGGCGATCCAGCAGCTCTGCCTCGGCAGGATCGTACACGCGAGCAATTTCCCGCCCCATGAAAGCACGGCCGATGCCATATTCGCTCGCCTCAGGTAATACTTCATACTGGAGTGAGTCGTCAGACTCACGCTCACACCCCATCAGGAAAAATGCCAGCAGCGCCACTGTGAACGCTGCTGGCATATACCGCATCGTTGTTTCCATCGCTATTGCTGAAGGTCAAAATACTCGACTACTGCCTCATAATCCCCGAAATTCACGGTAGCCTGGCTTGCAGCAACACCTTGAATAATCACAGCGCGCATATCCACACCGCCCCCGAAGATCGCGTCAATCTCATCCCACACCACATCATCATCGGTTGAGGCTTCAAGGAAAACTTCAAGTAGGCCATCATCAAACGCATAGCCCAGGGTTACGGTGAAATCCACTACCGGCTCATCTGGAGCTTCAAGCCCGATGGTGAATGGCAATGCGGTCCAGGTCCCCTGGTCGAAGAAATATACGATAACCGCTCCATTATCGGTAATATTCGGCGTGATCTCCGGAAAGTCGAAAACGGAAGAGGCAACCGCTCCAGAACGCTCATCGACATCGAGATCAAATATGAAGGGGATGCTAACGGCTGGAGCGCCGTCTACGCCGTCAAGGCCATCTCTACCCGGGGGCCCTTCCGGGCCAGTGCAGGCCTGTAGCAGTATGAGCGCAAAAACCGAAGCGACAACAGTTGTGATCAATCGCATGAGAACCGGGGACTGGTTAGAAGGATGGCACCTGCCACCCATCATCTGATGGGCAGTCAGTCATCCTTCAAACACATTGCCACCTCGTCCATGGTGAGGATGCGCAGCCTATAGCCCTTAATGGCCCTCACGGTTGTATGCTCAACTGGACGCTACTGCCTACTGACGGCGCGTGACACCTCAATCTCTGAAGATCTTCACAGAGACAGAACCGTCCGCGTCAATCACGCCCCGATACATTCCCGGCGTGTTAAACGGCATTGCGACATTCCCTTTCGCATCCATCGCGATCAGGCCGCCGGTGGCCCCCATATCCGTAAGTGTACCATGGAT
>SLED01000305.1 GCA_007124945.1 Salinibacteraceae bacterium
CCACGCTCCGTCCCCCTGCGGTCCAGCACCATACAGGTCGGGTACTTCCTCGTCAGCATGGGACGAGACCGCTACTATCGCTCTCTCAAAGGCCTCGTGGTAGCTGTAGAGCATTCCTCCGACCGTGCTGGTCCATTGCAATAGATTATCAACATCAACGTCCTGGGCCGATGCCGTCCCACGGAAAAGTAGCGTGAAGAGAAGCAGCGGCAGTAAACGATTCATCGGTGGAGAGGATATTGTTGCGGGAACGGCAAGTTAGATACTTGCATCGCTGGAATAAGGTAGCCAATTCACAAGCAGGCCGCAACAGCAGTCAGGCTTCAGGTTGTCCAATCCTGCATGCAATGAACGACGAGAACGTGTTCAACAGGCCATCAGAATAGTATGAAGGTCCGAATATCCGAAGCGCATAGGCGGTTCGCCGTAACGTTAATCACCAGAAAACACTCATATAGATAAGAGCGAGAAGGCCTTTCGGCTTCTTTATGCATAACGCGAGGCATACACCCATGCGCGGAACGATTCGAACATCGCCCCGACTTTTCGTTGCCACACTGACCCTCCTTCTGCTCGGCGCCCTGTTCCTCGCGGTGCCGCAAAGCACATCGGCGGAGATCGCATCATCCACGGAGATTCGCGCAGATGACCCCGATGTGAAGCTGTTCGTTGATGGGCTCTCCTGCCCCTTCTGTCAGTACGGCGTGGAGCGTCATCTCAAGCGTATCGATGCGGTGGAAGACATCAAGGTGAATATCGGCGACGGACGAGTGGATTTGATTCTCAAGCCCGACGCTGAAATCTCGGAAGAAGAGATTCAGCAAGCTATTGACGATGCTGGCTTTACGCTTCGGGACATCAAGTTTGCTGACAACCATCAAGACGCCAGCGCAACCAACCATTAACCATCGCAACGCTCTTCTTCCCACCCGACGAGAGGTGTTACGATGTGGGTTTCACCGCGAAGGATTGGTTCCGTTCTCGTTGCTGCCCTTGTTATGTTTTTCGGCGTACCTCACGGGCATAGCGATACTAACGTTGCGCTTGCTCAGGTAACGACCAATACAGCGCTTCAAATTGCTGAAGGACAGCGGCTCGTACGCGTGCAGTCGCAGATCCAGCGCTCAGCCGCTCCGGGCCAGCGTCTTCACGTGGTGGCGTTTCCAGTGATCGGTGCCTACGGTATCACGCGTAATCTCACAGCCTTTGGCGTGGTGCCTGTCATGAACAAGCGCATGCGGATCGACACGCCCGACGGCGAAATCACGCGCGGGCCGCACGGACTCGGCGACGTACGGGCGTTCGGTCGCTATACATTCCTTCGGGAAGATGGGCCAGGTACGATGTTACGCTTCGCGACATTTGCCGGCGTGGAAGCACCGACGGGACGGAATGAGGATAGCGACGAGTTTGGACTGATTCCGCAACCCCTGCAGCTCGGCTCCGGGTCGTGGGATCCATTCGGTGGCCTGATGTTCACCTATCATCAGCTACAGTGGCAGTTCGACGCCGTAGCCACGTTTGAGCGCAACACTACCGCAAACGATTTTCAGTTCGGCGATCGCTTCCAGTTCGACACCGTGGTGAAGCGACGGCTACTTCCTACCGATCTGGATGGTGCATCCTGGTTTCTGTTCGGAAATCTGGAGACCAACCTCGTGCACCGTGGCAGAAATGAGAAGGGAGGGCAGGTTGATGACGACTCGGGCGGGACGGTCTGGTACGTTAGCCCCGCGCTGCAATTCGTGACCCCTCGTTTCGTGATTGACGCCGCCGTTCAGATTCCGGTCGTGCAGGATCTTAACGGGGACGCGCTTGAAGATGATTTCATTCTTACGCTCAGTACTCGCTTCAACTTTTAGATGATCATGCAGACCAAAACCATTAGCATTCTCGCTCTTATTGCTGGATTGGTGCTGCTCGCCGGCTGCGAGGTTGAAGACGAGCCACTGACGTACACGTTTGTCTCAATGTGGGGCGAGCAGGGGAGTGAACCAGGCGCCTTTCAGGAGCCCATTGGTGTAGCTATTTCGGGCGATGAGGTGTTTGTCAGCGACGCGCAGAACAGTCGCATTCAGGTATTTGATCGGGAGGGCGCGTTCCTTCGCGAGTTTGGAAGGGAGGGTGACGATAACGGTCTGAATCGTCCGATGCACCTGGACATCCACGAGGACGTGCTGTATGTGTCGGATTTTGCCCGGGACAGGGTCTACCTCTTTTCCCTTGAGGGCGAGTTGCTCGGCGAAGGGGGAGCGAGGGGTCTTGGTGAGGGTGAGTTCGACTCGCCGGGAGCGGTGGCCGTAGATGCTGAGGGCCGCCTCCACGTGGTCGATTTTTACGGACACCGGGTACAGCGGCTCGATCGCGACGGCTTGCTGTTGGAGCAGTGGGGCACTGCCGGTGAGCCCGGCATGAAGGAAGGGCTCTTCATGTATCCAACCGATGTGACCCTGTTGCCGGATGGTGGCTTTATTGTCGGTGATGCCTACAACCACCGTGTGCAGGCTTTCGACGGCGACGGCGACCTTCGCTGGGTCGTGCCTGCTGATGGTCCTGAAGAAGGAAGTGGTGAGGGCCGATTTAATGTGGCTACAGCAGTTACCGTTGGACCGGCGGGCGAGATCTTCGTGGTCGATTTCTACAATCACCGTCTTCAGCAATTCGACGCGGATGGTACGTTCGTGCAGGCGTTTGGAGAGGGGGGTTCAGGCGAAGGTCAGTTCGAGCGGCCGACCGCCGCCGCATTCGACGATGAAGGATATCTCTACGTCGTGGACCACGGCAACAACCGCATCCAGAAGTTCGCCCCGCAGCAGTAGTCCGCACAGCTGC
>SLED01000318.1 GCA_007124945.1 Salinibacteraceae bacterium
AAGCGGGGGCTCGGGTTGCCCTTCCAGAATCGCCGAGACAAAGGCATCTTCACCACGGGTAGCAGCATCAAGCGCGGCGTTGTTCTTACGCTCGTAGCCCATGGTGCTCTGTGGAACAGCGCCCAGGGCCTTACCGCATGCCGAGCCCGCACCGTGGCCTGGCCATATCTGCAGGTGATCCGGTAGCGAGAGCATCTCCTGCACGGTCTTGTAAAGAAGCCGTGCCGAAGGCTCCATCATGCCAGACACCTTCGCCGCAGACTCAAGCAAGTCCGGCCGGCCCAGATCTCCTACAAAGAGGAAGTCGCCCGTCGCAGCACCCATCGGTTCGGTGGCACCGCCTCCATGGTCGGTTACGAGAAAGATAATGTGTTCAGGAGTGTGGCCAGGCGTGTGCTGCGCCTTGATCTCAATGTTGCCAACCATGAAGCTGTCGCCGTCCTTCATAAAGGTGACATCGTAATCACCCTCCATGGCCCACTCGTACTTCCAGTTCTCATCTCCCTCGTCCGATACGTAGAGCTTTACGTCCGGATAGGCATGTGCGAACTCGCGCGCGCCGGAGAGATAATCGGCGTGAATGTGTGTTTCAGTGACAGCGGTGATGGTCAGCCCCTCCTGCTCTGCCATCTCCACGTACTGGTCGATGTCGCGCTCCGGATCGATCACGACAGCCTCGCCGGTCTGCTGGCACCCGATCAGGTACGCGTACTGTGCAAGTTTAGGATCAAATATCTGGCGGAAAAACATAGGTCTCGAGGGTTAGGTTAGGGTAATTGTTGAGGGATGAAACATGCTTAGTGCGGGAGTTTGGGCCGGAGATATCCGTAGACCCACGTGCCCGCTATTGCTGAGAGGAAAGCAATTGCTATGACGGTGAAGCCGGCGCCAAACAGCGCGAAGATGGGCCCGGGGCAGGCACCGAGAAGCGCCCAGCCAAGACCGAAAATGATGCCGCCCAGCCAGTACCGTGTGCCGATGCCTTCCCATTTCTTCGGGGGAATGACGATAGGCTCGCCCGAGCGGTCTCTCAGATTGAGCTTCTTGATGGTAAAGAACGATAGCGCGGCTACTGCGATAGCGCTCCCGATAATGCCATACATGTGGAAGGCCTGGAACCGAAACATTTCCTGAATTCTGAACCAGGAAACCACCTCACTCTTGATCAGGATGATACCGAAGATGATGCCCAGCACGAGATAGATGAGCATACTTCCCAATCTAAGCGTGCTCGCGGCATCAGATCTATTCGCGGCTTTAGTTGATTTAGCCATGATATAAAGTCAAATCAGATTTATGTGCAGAAGCTGTCGCTAAGAGCTACAGAATGAGAGGTAGTATCAGATACGTGGTAATGAGTCCGCCCACGAAAAAGCCGATCACGGCCACGAGCGAAGGAACCTGCAGGTCTGCAAGCCCGGAGATGGCATGACCAGACGTGCATCCGCCCGCATACCGCGCCCCGAAGCCGACCAGAAAGCCTCCGACCACAATCATGATGATGCCTGGTACGGACAGTAAGCCAGCCCAGGTAAAGATTTCAGGAGGCAAGAGTCCTTCAAAATCGGTTATCCCAAGCGCCTGAAGATCTGCGACGGTAGCATCGGAGATACCCACCATCGGATCCGGACTGGCTAACCAGGTGGCACCAATTGCTCCACCGATAATCACACCGAGTGCAAACACCAGATTCCACGCGCCTGCACCTTTCCAATCATACTGGAAAAACTCCACGCGTCCCGGAATAGCGGCGGCACATGCATGGCGCAGGTTCGCCGAGATACCAAACTGCTTGCCTGCAAATAGAAGCAGTGCCGGAACCATCAACCCGATTAACGGCCCGGCCACGTACCATGGCCACGGCTGGGAGATAAATTCGATCATAACGGTCTGTATTTTCTTACATGAAATTGCGCAAACTGCAAGAGTATATAACGCTGGAGTTGAATAGTTCCCGGTTGTCCGTGGTCGAACAAAACGCGTCCTCCATGCAACTAATTCCTCCTCAAACAGCTTCATATGAGCGTCAAAAACGGAAACAACGTTTTCATCATGCTGTATACGAGCGCACTGTACAACCGTCTGGTTGATTATATAGAGAAACTTTACACTATGGCAGACCAGCTTATTCCCCGCCCTATGCTTGAGCAGGCAGCTGAGCGGTTTCGCTTACTTAGCGAGCCGGTGAGACTGCAACTGCTTAACCAACTCCATACTCAGGGTGAAATGAACGTCCAAGCCCTTGCCGAAGCCACAGGACACCATCAGGCCAACGTGAGCAAGCACCTTCGCCGCCTTGCAGACAGCGGGCTCGTAGAAGGCCGGCGAGAAGGTCTTTATGTTTATTATTCCATTTCTGACCCCATCCTGTCTGCACTCTGTGTGTTGGTCTGTAGCCACCTTCAATCTGAGGAAGCTCGCGTAGACACAGCTTAGAGCACGACTCCAGAGGTCGTCCGAACGGGGCTTTCCAATTCGATCCCAATAATATGGGCGTAACGATATTGCAAATCAACGTGGCGCTCGAGCTAAACAAGGACTCATCCAGCGTATCCACAGCACATTACGACGAGGAAACGAACTTACCTCTGTTTTATGCTTACACAGATCGTTGCATGAAGTACTTACATAGGCTATTTTAGCCTTTTCTCACCAAGCAACACACAACCGATTCACAGGAGGAAACTTATGACTTTCGACAGCAGCAAGCCGTGGCAACGCTGGTTTCGTCGGGCTACGGGCCTCGCGGCGCTCGTTGCTCTGCTCTTCGTGGGTATCGCATGCGAGGCACCTGAAGACATGCCTGA
>SLED01000010.1 GCA_007124945.1 Salinibacteraceae bacterium
AATATCTGGTGTCCCACTGAACAGAGACCACCTTCTACAAGCCTGTGCCCCAAGACCATTCTACGCGGTGGCGCAAACAATCTCCCATTCCGTCCTGCAACCAACGCTTCAGGCCAACTTATCCTGGAGATTGGGCAACTTACGATATTTCACTTCTGACAACCTCCCCCCGATGATAACCTCTCCTTCCCAAACTACCCACGCGTGGGCCAGCAGCTTACCATCTCCATCTTTATCCACACCGATCCTCAATTCTGTTTCGACCTCATGTCGCCATAATAGAAATTGTACGACCAGAGCTTGCGTCAAACACGGTTTGCTGCCGAGTAACCTGCTTCCCGCTGCGTTAACCGCCCATGCGATACGGTGGATACGATCAGGAGACGCCCCTTCGCTTCCGGGCAAACGTTCGGCAGTCGCGCGGAGAATACGCACCAGTTGTTTGAAGGGCCACAGTGACAGGCCTGCCCGTACCGCTACGATGACAGGTACTACACCTATTAGCATCCGCCACTCGGCCGGTGACACTGAGCGTAGAGATCGAGATGGTAACATAGATTTTAGCAGCGGATGTCTCAGCGGATTAGTCCCGTATTTTAGCAGTGGAGAACAACAGACGAAGTAGCCTACTCACTCTCGACTTCAATCAGGTTGTTCTCATACATTTCTCTCAATAGCACAACTACATCTTCCTTACAGGTAACTCTATCAACCTGATAGTCTTTCGTGAGCTGATCGATAAGTTGATTCAGTGTAATTGGCTCTTGAATCAACTTCCATATATGCGCTCCGATGGAGTCAAGACTAAAGTACGTACCTTCTGAAAGATCAAGTATGACCGCTTCATCTCCCACATTGGAGGATACTTGGTCATCCGATGCACGAATAGTTGACTGATCACTGAATGATGGTACTTCAGATGCCATAGCTCGCAGAATTTTGTAGCATTGATTAAGGAATTACATCCGGGCGCAAGGTTTTCGGTATTTCCGATTTGCCAACCGTAACCTTAGTTTACCAAGTGTGATTGATTATCAGCTACGGGTCCATGAAGTCAAGATATACCTATTACTTGACAGGTAAAGTATCAGAGTAAATATAAAAACCGTTTCCCATATGTTATATAGGCTTCTCGGGCGTGGTCGGCTCCATGGGAAATCCGTTCTCGGGAGGAGTGAGATTGGGTGCGTCAGCAGGCTTAGTCCGCCAGCCTTGCTCCACCTGGGCACGCCAAGAATCTGCGTAGCGGCCCTCCTGCTCCAGAAGCTCGTCATGCGTGCCCTGCTCTATCACCTCACCGTCGTGCATCACGTAAATCTGATCGGCGTGCATCGCTGTTGTGAACCGGTGTGTTATGATGAGTGCGGTGCGCCCTTCCGCCACGAGCTTGCCAAATCCCTGGAGCCACAGACTTTCCGCCCACGAGTCCATGGCCGACGTCGGTTCATCGAGGATAACAATGGGTGCTTTCCGGTAATAGGCCCTCGCCAGCGCAATGCGCTGCCACTGACCACCACTTAGCTCCGTCCCTCCCTTAAACCACTTGCCCAGTTGGGTATGGTAACCCTGGGGTAAGGTGGTTATGTAGTCATGAATCATCGCTTTTTTGGCAGCGGCTTCCACCTCCTCCATCTGAAGCTCGCGATGGACGTCACCAACCCGAATATTCTGAAGCACGGGCTCCTGATACTTCATCGGCGTCTGGAACATCATGGTGATCTGCTCACGCAGGTCACCAAGGCGGTATTCGCGAATATCCACACCATCGATGCAGATACGCCCTTCGTTGGGATCATACAGACGGGCTAACAGCTTGGACAGCGTTGTCTTCCCAGCCCCGTTTTCACCAACGATCGCCACTACCTGCCCCGCACCGATTCGAAGATTGAAGTCTTCAAGTACGTTGCGGTCGGTACCCGGATATGAAAAGGACACGCCTTCGAACGTGATCTCGTCCTGAGGCGCGGGCATCGCCGGGCGTGGATCGTCCGGGTCGGCAATCTGCGGCTCAAGCTCCAGAAAACGGAACAGGTGCTCTAAAAACATCGCGTTGGTGTAGAGCTTGCCCGCGTTAGAGAGCAGGGTGCGCATCAGCCCCTGGCCTTCACGAAATGCCTGATAGAACATACCCAGGTCCCCGATAGTCGCCTGCCCGCGCAGTGCACGAACAACCATTACAAGCATGACCGCGCCCATCGCCACGAGCGCAAACAGGCCTGCCCCGACCGTCGCCAGGCTCTGCTTCTTGATGAGCTCTATACGCTCCCCACGCAATTTGCGGCGTACGTTTCTATAGCCTTCTGCAAGAAACTCCCCCAGATCGAAAGCGCGCACCTCCGGGGCTGAAAACTCGTAGGTAAGCAGCATATCGAGATACCGGGCGCGGCGGTTCGCCATCGTCCGGCGCTCCCACCAGTCGTGATACTTGCGATTGTGCTTGACCACCACGTATAGCGCAGGTAGAGTGCTGAGCAGCAATACCAGCGGAATCCACAGGCCATAGGGTACGAGGATGAAGAGGATGGTTACCAGCGTAACCCCGTTCTGAAGCAGGCTTCCCAATTGGCCCAAGATTTCAAGGGACTTACTACTTGCGCGGCTGCTGGCCTGATACAGCGTATCGTGGTACTCCGACGACTCATAGAAGGATAAATCCAGCCGAGCGGCATGCTCGTGAATCATGAACTGAATATGGTCCTCTACAAACTCCGACTGCGCCGTTTGAACCCACTCATTCAGAGCCTTCAGGACCTGCTGAAGAACCAGCAAACCGGCCATCAGGAGAGCCGGGATAGCCAGCTGCTCCACATTTGACCAGTCCATCCCCTGCCCAATAGCCGCCGCGGCGCCGTCCAGCACAGCCTTGGTCAGATAAACCAATCCGCCGGGCACGATGCCCTGCAGAACAAGCAAGACAATCCAGATAGCTGTCCATTTGCGGGCGGCTTGCCAGACGAGCTTCAGCGCGCGCGGCAGGAAAGAAAGCAGGCGCACGACGTTCCGGCGAGCTTCGTCTCGTGAAGGAGTGATCTGCTTCGTCATAAATCAGTACGGCCGTTCCGACAGATAAATGCCTGAAAAGTGTTAGACCAGAAGCCTCTTATGTAGAATCGACCATACACAAACCAAATGAAATACTGAACTGCTTCCTGCGCTGTAAAACTAATCGAATTACTCGCCTCATGACCAAAAGAGAGTCCGTGCTGGATTGGGCACCACCCAAATAGTCAGAAGTCCTGCCTCGAAATACATCGAGACAGGACTTCTTTGCATGGTATAAAGACCACAGGTTAACCGAGAAGGCTACCTGTAAGACCAGTAATACCATCCAAGGTACAGCTATCAGCGCGACCAGGGCCTTTTAGGCCCTCCTCGCAATTAGCTTCATCAAAGTCGCCCCCCGTAAGAGATTCAACACTCCCGTGAAGGGACAACTTTGGAGCCGACCATGCTTGAAAATTACTCATGGTGGTACCTCCTTAGTGATTGAAATAGCGTTAACGCTACGTATGGTAGGTCAGGCTCTCCACAATGTTCTGCCATTCCGGTGAACACCTGTACCTACTTTTGGAGCATCACACTCCCAGAAGGATACCACCTTGGGCTTATCCCAATAGGCTGCCCGTAAGGCCGATGATGCCGGCGAGGGTACAGCTGTCCGCGCGTCCGGCCGTTTTCAGACCCTCTGCGCAGTTAGCTTCATCAAAGTCTTTTCCGGTAACGGACTCTACGCTACCATGAACCTGAAGAGCTGGCGCCGCCCATATACTTTTTGTTTTCATTGGATTCTTCCCGTTGGTTCGATGAGAACGAGACTACCTCTCGTAGCTTCAAACATAAAATACGCAACGATTTATAGTCCGGCCTACAGAATCGCGCAAAGTTAGTGATAAAATGGACGTTTATCCTATAAGCTTCTCACGCAGTAGGCCTCTCTATCTATGCGCCGTAGTACTGAGCCACCTGCTTAGCGCTATCACTCGATAGAGAGCGAGGTTGCGATCAGATGCATCCGAATCTCCCTGACGCACGGCCTTCTGCAGATTTTCCGCTGTCGAAATATCAATAAGGCGGCTCAACTCGACAGGACCGTTTTCGATAGCGTCTATCACAAAGTCAGGATGTAGACGGGTAAAACCATGAGTAAACCCTGCCGTCAGATTTCCCTTGTCTCCTCTTAAACGAATTTTTTCTGGCACCGTATTTCTCATCGCATTTCGCAACACAAAGCGTCCAAGCCCATCCTGTCGCTGCTGCAGACCCGGCAGCGCGAGACAAAACTCGAGAACTCGCCGATCAAAGAACGGGAAGCGCATTTCTACCTGATTGGCAGCGGCAAGTACGTCCAGCGTCTCCATCATGTGCTGGAACTGTCGGAGACCCTCCCATCGCCGGGTGATTTTGTTTTCCGCTCCCGACACGGTTGAGGATTTGAGTCGCGCCCGAATCCAGTCACCATGCGCGTCCACCATCTCTTCTGATAGTAAATCATAGTCAGCATTCTTGGTAGAATCAGTTACGGACGGCTCCCCGGAAAACCAACGTTGCAAAGGTACAGCTGCGAGGGCAAATGGAGAAGCGCCTGGACCCGCGCCCATCTCCCACGGCCTTAACCCGAGCGCCCGGGCACCCGAAAATGACTTGCTCCAGTAGGCAAGAAATCGGCCCTTGGCGGCTAATCGGTGCATATGCTCCCAGCCACCGTAAGCGTTGAAATATTCCCACGCCAATTTGTCTTCTTCCCCTTTCGTACCGACGACCTTTTTGAACAGCTCCCATTCGCCGCGCCTAAGTAGCTCACGCCCATATTCCATCCCGTGCGAAACAACCGAATCTCCGTCTGCACCATCAAGCAAGACTCTATGTCCATGCTGCTTCGATAGTTGCGCAGCGCGCCAGTGAAAGAAGGCGTTCCCCCCGAAATATAACTGGCCGAAAGCCTCCACTACCGTGTCGAACTGGTAGAACGGTCCGAGCTTATCTGCTCGAATGTAATGAGCTTCAATTCCTTCCAGGTTAGCTACTTCCTGAATATAATCCCGCTCATCGATTTCACCATTACTTTCTGTGACGAGATCAGGATAGATCGCTGAATAGGTGTGTAGCGGCAAACTACCATCATCGGCGAGTTCGCGCGCGAGACACGTAATGGACGAGGAATCAAGACCGCCACTCAACATAGACCCGACAGAGGTGGTCGATCTGAGTCTACTGCGTATGGCTTTGGAGAAGACATCTCGAAATGCTTCCGCGTAGGCGGCATTGTCTTTCAGCTGTAGCGTCTCATCCGGAGGCTCCCAGTACGGACGTAGTCTCAGCGGTGATGTAGCCGAGAGCTCCAGTGTGTGGTTTCGCGGGATTCTGTACAATCCTTTGAGGGTAGTCCTATGGACTTCCTGCATGTACGCCTGTGGGGCTGCAAGAAAGAGGGCGACCATCTCCTCGTCGAGCTTTCGTGACTCAAGCTGCAGTTTATACAGCGCATTTACCTCTGAGGCAAAGGCAAACCATTTCCCCGGGGTGAAATGATAATAAAATGGCCGCACCCCCATCACATCACGTGCGCAGAAAAGGCGCCGGCGATCAGCATCCCAAACCACAAATGCAAAATCCCCGATCAGGTAGTTGGGACTTTCTTCTCCCCATCGCTCGAACGCAGCAAGTATGAGCTGAGAATCCGAAGTGGCTTCCGATGGACTTAGACCCAGCTGCCGGATCAACTCCGCCCGGTTATCGACGCGCGCATCTGACACCAGCGTGTACCGACCGCTTTTCTCCACACGTGCTCTGGGCGAGTCCTCCGGGGTTGTCCGCATCAAAAGCTGGCCGAGCGCAAAATTTCCATCGACGAGAACAGCCGATCCGTCGGGGCCGCGGTGCTCCATCGCAGACATCGCCTCAGCAAAACCACCCCTGTCGACTGGTTGGCCATCCAGACGCCAAAGCCCGACAATTCCACTCATTTACGCATCCTCCGTTAGCTGTACGAGTCCTTCGATGTTATCACGTATTGACCGAACCAACAAAGGAACAAGCGAAAAGTCTTTGGGCCTGCTGAGTGTGTAGATTCCAGCCTCATTCACGACGTTGCTGCAGGCTTCCGTGTACCATTGAGCCGCTCTTGTGGGACCAACCAGGCGACGTAGATAGGCCTGGCGCATGAGTGTGAAAAAGGCGTCACGTGGTGCCAATGGATCGATACGGATCTCTTTGTCTTCTCTTAAGACATAAATTGAACGCAATGGAATCGGCTCTTCATGCCGTTTGCCCTCTACCCTGTGCACACGTTTCGACGTCTGCTGATATACCTGTTGATAATTCTCAGGATTGTCCTCGAGCACGTTCGACACCGCGTCAGGAAGAAGCTTTACCTGCGCGTAGCCTGGAAGTACGCGCACCCCATCATCTCCTGAGGTCAGAATGCCGAGGACGTCGTCGGTTATAAGAGCATGGCCGTGACGGCTCATCGCTGTAGCCATAGTAGACTTCCCTGCACCCTTGTCACCCAGAAATACGACAGCCTCCCCCTGCACTTCGACGGCACTCGCGTGTAACGTGAACACCTCGCGCTGGTGCAATATTACGCCCAGTGCTAAGTTCGTGATGCACATCCGGGTGAATCCTTCATCGTAGTCCGGGCCGCGTTGTATCGTTATGACATTTCCATTGGTCATTTCAAACAGACCTACCAGCGCGTGCCTGTAATAGACCCGGTTATCAGCAAGGTACGCGCTTCCGTACTCTCGGGGCACTTCTCGGGTGGTATCTTCCTGAACACTGCCAAACCGGATACGAACGTCAACCGGCATAGGCTTGTGATCAAGCTCATCAAACTCTGGAAGCTCCAACTCCGAGGCGATTGAGAGCCCGTATGCAGAATACCGGTGTAAAGACACGTTGGCTATTGGCTGTACTAAAGAGGTTAAGTAAAACAGACGAGTATCGAGCGCCTGGTGAGCCCACAATGGGTTTTCGTTCGCGTATCAGACGTGCGATATTTGACTCAAAAAAGAGGCATGTGGCACGTTGAAAAGTCCCCATGTGTTACGGCGGGTCAGCAGCAAGGTATATCACCCTTTTCGAGGATGTAACATGGGCCATCTTTCATCTTTGCTGTCTGGGTATCGGCGCAACACGGGGAGAAAATAAAACGTGAGGCCGAAAGCTCCACGTATGCACCCCGGCCGACGAACCGCTGCAACCAGGAAGGATCAAAAAGTATCCTTGGTGCAAGATATCTTAGGTAACACGAAATTCAGTCTTTAGAAGTTTAAGATTTGCCTCAAATGGTCGACGAGTTACATTGACCATATGTACAATTTCGCGATTGTTTGAACTACTGTAACCTTGCCGGTTGAAACCTTGTACCTTCAGCGCAGGATTCACACCGGCGTGGCTCTCAGAACCGAAAACCGCCGGCAGTTTCCCGCTGCGGCAATTCTGTTATTCCGTACTAATGCATCCTCACAGCTATTCGCCTGCCTTTAAACAATTGTTACAGGGGCGGGTATCGCTTGAGCGCAGTACCCGGATCAACAGCCACATGCGCGCACGAGGTTCAGTATAGTCCCGTAGTGGGCATAATTTGTTTGTCGAGGCGGTAGCCATACCTGCCTCTCTACCTTCATTATCCGTCATTTTTCGTTCTACTCATGGCCTCTTTCCTGTCTGAAATGGAGTTTAGCTCTGCAACACGTCCTCTTTTTATTTGCCTTCTTGTCGTTGCCTTCGGTTTGGTTGCCTGTGACGACAGCGTCGTTGATCCAGGAGACCCCGAGCCAGAGCCGGTGGACATTCTGGTGGAAGGTACTGTCACGTCTGATCTTGATGGGGAAGGTGTTGAGGGAGCCGACGTCTCGATTTTCAGAGGAAACGGCACCGGGGATGAGCTCGCTACTACAACTACTGATCAGGAGGGGAGTTACGAGCTATCCTTTACACTTGACGAAGACGATACGCCAAACAGTTTTCGGATTACTGCCACAGCAGACGACTTTCAGCCCTTTGAGGATGTCGTTGGGTTTGACTCAGAGATCACCCTTGACATTGTACTTGAGGCAATCGATCCGGGCAACGCCATCTGGCGGATGTTCGGGTTGACTCCTGATGGAAGGAGCAACAGTCAGATTACTACGACGGCTTCAGGTGACGAGGCATGGAGTTTCCAGGCCGACGGTCAGTTCCTCTCGTCTCCCGCGATCGGAGCAGACGGTACAATCTACGCTGGCTCGGGGGACAACAACCTTTACGCCATTCGCCCTGATGGATCAGAGCGCTGGTCGTTCGAGACGGGGGGCACCATTCTTTCATCCCCCGCAATCGGATACGATGGTGTGATCTACGTGGGATCAAATGACAATCAGCTCTACGCGATCGAGCGCGATGGCACAGAGAAGTGGTCTTTCCCCACAAGTGGCTCCGTTGAATCATCTCCCGTGGTTAGCGAGGATGGGACAATCTATGTTGGTTCGCTGGATGGCCGCCTGTATGCCATTGACGAGTCTGGAAGCGAACAATGGAGCTATCTCACCGATGGATTTATTCTATCCTCTCCATCGGTAGGGAATGACGGAACGATCTATATTGGATCGAATGACGAGCAACTACATGCGATCAATCCAGATGGAACACAGGCGTGGTCGTTCGAAACAGGCGGGTTTATTCATTCCTCGCCGGCCGTTGGCTCCGATGGAACGATTTACGTTGGGTCGTGGGACAACAACCTGTATGCGATAAATCCCGACGGCTCTGAACAGTGGAGCTTCCAAGCTAACGATCTGGTTCGTTCCTCGCCAGCCATTGGCAACGATGGTAGAGTGTACGTCGGGTCCGACGATGGCAATCTGTACGCCCTGAGTGCAGACGGAGACTTGGAGTGGACATTTGAGACCGGCGATCAAATCTTCTCCTCGCCTTCTATTGATGCAGACGGCACCATTTATATCGGCTCACGTGATAACAATCTCTACGCCATTTCCTCGGAAGGATCAGAAGCGTGGAGCTTTGACGCTGGCGATAGCATCAATAGCTCCCCGGCTTTCGACACGGAAGGGCGGGTGTACATAGGCGCGAGCAATGGGAGCTTGTTCGCGATCGAATAACGGACACCGAAAGCACCCATATCATCGCACGTGATTCCGTTCCCTACTTTGGGTCCGGCGCTGTGTAACAAGCGCAGTGCCGGACCTGAGGGCCTTTCGAGTCTGATGGCCGGAAGGTGGCAACAGCTCCGTACACGTACTCTTTATTTCAGGCCGACCCCGGCTGACTTTGCGTCTGTAGCGCGATCGATCCCTGACTCCGTAACGTAGACGAGCGCGGGTTCTATTGCTTGAAATCTGGATAGTGCTGATCCCGCTTCTTGATGTGCTGCACTTTGATTGGCCAGGATATCCCGAATGCCGGATCATTCCACCGCACACCCCGCGCATGCTCGCTGCTATATGGTGCGGTGATCTGGTAGTACACTTCACTATTCCCTTCAAGCGTAAGAAATCCGTGAGCGCATCCCGGCGGAACGTACAACGTGCGGCGGTTACCAGCCGTCAACTCACGTGCATCCCATTGCCTATACGTCGGGGAATCAGAGCGCAGATCAACCACCACGTCGTAGATGGCACCCCTCGTGCACCGCACGTACTTTCCTTCCTCGAACGGCTTCACTTGATAGTGCATCCCCCGCAGCGTGCCGCGATGGCGATTGAAACTCGTGCTGCATTGAACAATCGGATGCTCAAGTTCCTGCTCTGAGATTTCCTCAATAGACCAGGTTCGGGCAAATAGACCCCTCTCGTCTTCGTGCGCCTCAACGTCAATAGCAAACGCACCCCGTACGTCCAGTTCGCGAAAAATCATCCAAGCACCTCAAGCTCAGGTATAGCCGTGACGAACTTCCCTCCCCAGGAGTATACATCGTCCATCTGACGCACTATCTCGTCTTTGATATTCCAGGGCAAAATGAGCACGACGTCGGGTCTAACCTCGCCGATACGATCAGGTGAGAAAACCGGAATCCGCGATCCCGGGAGGTAATGCCCCTGCTTATGGGGATTTCTGTCAACAGTGAAGGTAACCAGATCTGGCCCGATGCCGCAGTAATTGAGCAATGTATTGCCTTTTCCAGGAGCACCGTATCCGGCTACTAAACCACCTGATTTACGAACGCCAATGAGAAATTCCAGCAGTTCAAGCTTGGTAGAAGCCACGCGTTCGGCGAACCGTCTGTACGGAGCATTCGACGTTAGCTGAGCCCTTTGCTCCTGCTTCCGAACATCCAGAACTGACTTAGAGACCGGTCGACCTTCGTCTTCGTGAGCTGCATATAGGCGAAGCGAGCCTCCGTGTGTAGGCAATTCGTCGAGGTCATAAATCGGAATACCGTGCCGGGCAAATAGTTTTTCCAAAACACCGAGCGAAAAGTAGCTGTAATGCTCGTGATAAATGGTATCGAACTGATTGCCCTCGAGCAAACGCAGCAGATGAGGCACCTCAACCGTTACCGTTCCATTGTTGGACAGCAAGATCCGCATGCCTTCTACGAAGTCATTTAATTCCGGAACGTGGGCCAGCACGTTATTCGCGATTATCACATCCGCCGTACCCTCCCGTTTTTCCAGCTCGCGTGCAAGCGTGCTTCCAAAGAAAGCACTCTCCGTCCGAACGCCTTTTGCCCTGGCAGCCTCCGCGACCTTCTCGGCAGGTTCTATCCCGAGGCAGGGTATTCCTCGCTCTACAAAGTA
>SLED01000307.1 GCA_007124945.1 Salinibacteraceae bacterium
ATGGTCGCCGGCGGGGCCGGACCGAACAAGTCCACCGGGATCCTTCTCGGCGAGGACACCGGCGCGGTGATTCGCTACAACGCCATCGTTCCCGGGGTTCGAAGCAACACCATCGCCGTCGGGATCCACGCCACCCATTCGAAGGCGTTGATCGAGCACAACTGGATCGCGGGAGGCGACGAAGGCGGCAGCCAGACCGCCGGAATCTGGCTCCGGGGAGGCACGACGGAGATCTACGGGAACAGTATCGACGGAGGCGGCGGGTCGAGCTGGTCCGCGGGAATCGTTGCCTCCGATTCCGCGCAAACCCGGATAGTCTCCAACGTGATTCACGGAGGCTGGAGCAGCGGGAGCTTCTCCCGCGGGGTCGAAATCGGCGAGGGTGTGGTGGCGACCGTTCGCAACAATACGATCGGGGCCGGAACCAACACGGGCAGTAACATCGGCAGCAACATCGGCATTGCTGTCTTCTCCGGCGGTAGCGTAATCGAGAACAACCTCCTGTTCTCGCAGGCGACGAGCGGCAATCGATACGGATTGTACCAGCACGACTCGGGCAGCACTCCGGCGTCTGTGCGAAACAACGCGTTTTTCGATCTCGACTTTCTCTACGTGTACCCCGATAACGGCAGTTACTCCGGCGCGTCGTCGGTCGGTGCGATGGAAGGTCATCTCGGCGCCGTCGTCGCGGGCGACAATACAACGCCGGGCGCTGCGCTATCCACCGTCCTCGTCGACATCAGCGATCACATAAACGACGGCTGGGCGCTGTCGGCGTCGGCGCCGACAACGGTAACCGAGGGCGGACTGTACCGCTCGGACGAACCGTTCGCCCGCGACCGACTCGGCTCGACCCGAACGTTCCCGTGGAGCATCGGCGCGTACGAGCGCGATTGAACGACGTCGCGACTCCCCGCTCAATCGCTGAGGAGCTGCGTAGCCACCGCCGCCTCGGAACTGTCGGGGGCGATACTCACCACGCGATTCAGCTCCCGATGAGCGCGCGTGAGCCTGCCACTCATCCGATATCCGATGCCCATAAGCATGTGTGCCGGCCGACTCAACGGGCTAAGTCGCACTCTGGAAGGGCGCTTCCATAGCCGAGCCGGCTAAAAGGCTCTCACTGCGCGCACTCCGAGAGAACTGCCTTTTGTGGCGGCCCCTTGCCACTCCCAGTCGAAGGCTTGTGCCGATGCCCAGCCGGCATTGAGCTCGGAAGAACTCCAATAAGACTCCGGCGCAAATCCCCCCATGCCCTCTTGATGTAGGTTCTCGTACATACGGTTTAGCTCCTCCTTCGAGGGGAGAAACCAGTCGTCATATCCGCGGTAATCCATATCCGCGCACACCCGCGCCGCGTATTTGGCACTGTCTCCGAGTTTCTCCACGATCGCTTGCGTGTTCGCTGCCCCGGTACCGATGAGTGTACCTTGCGCATCAGACCCAACCTCCGTACCGTCACCTCCCCACGGTTCTATTGCTTCCGTCAATCGGGGCGCGGCCTCCAGGTATCGCCATCCGTCGGAGAACTCTCCCTTGTCGTAGAATACGATTCCACCGGCCGGTCCCGTTTCGCCTATCTGCCAGGGCCGCCAGTTCGCGATCAGTTGCGTGTGAGCTGCGATATCCCAGTTTCGTGCGCTTTCCATCGAGGCGGTGTAGTACTTCGTACCGCTCCCGTTGGGTCCGCTGAAGTACCCATCGAAGAGTTCACCCTCTTTTGTCGGGGCCGTCGCATCCGGCATCGGTTGGTCGAAGATCGCCGTTACAGAGTCTGTGCCCCCCTCACCGCCAGCTTTGCCCAGCGTAACCGTCCATTTCGTAGAGGGGTCAAACCAGAACGCATACACCGTAATGTCGGCATCAACAGTTGTGGAAGCGAAGAACTGTGATCCGTCTCCGTCAGGTTCGGCCCACCATCCGCCAAACGCGAAACCGTCTTTCTCCGGTTGCGTTGGCAGGTTGTTCACTGTCCTTGCCGGAGGTTCTACGGACATAGTCTCCGGCTCGGCCGGAACTTCGGCTCCGAGGCTTTCGAACGTCACCGTATAAACTGTCGGAGCGCTCGCTTCACGTATCTTCGTGAGTAGGGCGCTTTCGCAGGTTGTGAGTATGAGCGCGATCAGGGAAATGCCGACGCCCTGCACAAGGAACCCGATCCTGTGATTCTGCGCGTTCATCTATCAATCTCCTTGCTCATCCCACACAACCCGCCCCCGGCTGCCGACCGCCGATGCCCGCGTCGTCTCGCCGGCCCGAACACCGGCGAGCCAGGCGTAGCGCTCCGCGAGAGTATGGTCGCGCTCGGCAAGCTCGTTGAAAGCGGCCGCTGCGGCGGCGTACTCATTGAGCTGGAAGCGGGACATCGCGATACCCAGCAGTGCGGTATTATTCCGTGGCATCATGTGCCGTGCCCGCTGGAAATGTTCTACGGCTTGTGGATAGTCCTCGCGTCGATACGCGATATTTCCCAGATTGACCTGTGCCGACGCCGAGTACGAGGCTATCCGCTCGAATTGCTCAGCCGCTTTGTCCAAGAAGCCGTGGCGCGCGTAGAGTACGCCCAATGCGTTGACCGCGCGTACGTCATCACCTGCGTCGATGCGCGTCAAAAGCTCCTGCTCGCGGCTGTAGATCGAGCGTCTGATGAAGGTCTCGAGGCGGCTTGAGTAACGTGCGAGCATTCGGTCGTGATTCGGTTGGACTGCGAGCACCGTGCCGTCACCAGGGCTTGCAACCGGAGGGTACAACTGCCAGGCGTCACGGGTGAGGTGAATCTCTGCCTCACCGGAGCGCGAGAACTC
>SLED01000274.1 GCA_007124945.1 Salinibacteraceae bacterium
GAGTAAGGCTGCGGATCCCCCACGATCGCACACGAAAAAGTGTCGCTCGCCGCACCGTCGCGCGTCAGCGGGAAGTTGACCTGCTCAGGCGCCGGACCCGTGTCGGGCAATCCGCCGAAGCGCAGCTCGTAGCCTGTGCCTCCTTCTTTGTGGATGTAGAAAAACTGCGGGATCATGCGCTCATCCGTGGGCAGCCGCCATCCGGAGGGCTGCACGATCGTCAGATCCATGTCCTCGCGGACGGCGATTTCGTAGCGCCCATCGGCATCGGTGCGTGTCCACTCGTGTCCGTTGGAGACCAGCACACCCTCCACGCCCCGGTCGCCGTCATCGAACGTACCGCTGCGGTTGGCATCTTCGAACACAACCCCCGAGATGGCCTCTCCTCCGGCACCCTCCCCGATCACCTCCGGCGAGGCGATGTAGTCTTGCGCCTGAAGCGGCTGGATGAAAAGGAAAACAAACACGAGCGAAGCGGCCAGGCGAAGCATACGTGGGGTCGGCTGGTGATGGCTGATGATGAACGTCGTGCCACAAGGTAGCAGACGTAAGTATAGCCGACAAGGGGCGGAGCCGGATTATCGGAGGGTTAAATCACGGAATAGCCGCCTGAACTGGAAGAGCAGATACGCGATTCTCCTTCCTATCGCGTTATGGTCGCCCGGTTTGGCATCGCCACGTCGGTGAGTGAACGTGCCGTGCAAAGCTGCGGGTGGGTGCCGTCCCAAATGCCCTGTAGAGACGACCCGGCGGGTCGTCTTATCCGCGGAGCGCAAATCCCGTCATCCCACCAAACGGCAATTCGATACCAACCCAAGCAACGCCGACGATTCTCACATTAGGCGAATTATGCGATATTGTTTGGTTGCCGCATGCCTTAAACACGACGGGTTCATGTTTCCCGGAGACGACCCACCGGGTCGTCTCTACGGGGGTGGAGGGGATCCTTTTTCCTCATCACGTCCGTCCCTGGCGTGAAGCACCCTCAATACACTCCTCGGTCTCAGAGCTGACGTAGTACACCACCGTGACCTCGGGCTGAAACGACTTGTAAACCGTTTCTATCGCGCCGTACCACTCCGTATCCCGGCCATCACCATCATTCGATTGGTATCCAAATCTCGATTTCTCCGGCTCCTGTCTCCGGATTAAATCGCTCTCCATAGCGCTCGAAAAAGAAATTCACTTCTTCGGGTCGATCAAACTCCGATTCAGGGAGCCACTCCGAGATGGCATCGAGTGTTTTACGCATGGCAGAAACATGGCCTTCGTGCAAGAAGACAGCATATCGCTGAGCAGGAAGTTCTTTTGCTGTCAACTCCTTCGGCAGCTCTGCATCTTCCGTCACTTCTACACCGCACACGTACTCCAGGCCCTCGGCGTCAGCAAGTTCGAAACACACCCCGTAGGCCGTTGCGCCCTTTTGCGCTGAAAGCATCCCGATATACGGGGAGAACTGTTCCCACTGTGCGGCACCGTTAAGTGGAGTGCCGAACGAATACGTTCTGCTCAAACCTGCGATGAGCTTGGGGGAGCCGTCCTCTTCGATGCGAATAGGTTCGAGCCCGGAATTAGTCGAGTTTACCATGGCGATACTTCTTGAATTAAGGGTAAGAGCGTCTTACACCGTCTCGGCGAGTCGATACCGCAGCATCACGACATCACCATCGAACGTTCGCGTTTCCACGCACTTGAATTTTAGCTTCACGTCTCGGGGAAACATGGGCGTGCCTCCGCCCAGAATGACAGGGTGGACGTAAAGCCGGAATTCGTCGATCAGGCCGTAGCGCATGAAGCTCGCGGCGAGGTTCGCGCCGCCGACGTCCATATTCGTGCCGGGCTCTTTTTTGAGTGCTCTGATCTCCTCTGGATCGACGGATCGTTTGAGCTCCGCATTCCAATTCACCTTATCCAGTGTGGTGGAAAAGACGATCTTGGGATGCTTCTTCCAGAGGCGAGCGAACTCCAGTTCAACGTCCGGCACCTGGGAGCTTTCGTTAATCGTGGGCCAGTACCCTGCCATTAATTCGTAGAGGCGTCGGCCGTACAGGCTGGTGTCTATTTCACCGGTCGCGTAGAGGTCGTTGAAATGCTGGTGTAACTCCTCACTTGGCTCAGACCAACCAAGTTCGCCATTTGGGCCTTCAATAAAGCCGTCGAGTGACACCATCAGTATGTAGTAAATCTCTCGCATCGAATTTCCGCTGTTATGGGTCGCTACGTAATGGCAGCAGGGCACGAAGGCGGGGGTCATCCTCAAGGTAAAGCGTAGCCCATGCGAGCACGCCAAACGCAGCCGGGAAAAGGAACCAGGGATCTTCGAAACCAACATGCGTGGCGACAGCACCACCCAGATAGCCCGTCAGAAGAATAGCCCCAAGGATTGAGGTTCGCGGAATTACGAATAAGACTACGCAGACGATTAGCACTAAACCAATCCACGGCACAAGCCAGCCAGGATAACCGAGTTCTACCGTTCCTTCCACCGCAACGTCCAGCCTGAGGACCTTTACAACCCCATCAACAAGCAAAAACAACACGACGAACACCTTCAGAAGGCGAGCGCCCCACTGCTTTAAGCCACGCCCACTCCCTACATTTGCATCAGTCATCAGATTGACATTATTGGTTTGGAAATACCGGCGAGTGCGAAGATCTCGCGTTTTGGCTTACGATAGCTTCTGTGCGGATCGGTAGTGATTCCTCTCGTCCGGTTCAAGGTTTTTGATGGCTGCGTTTAACGTCTCACGAGGCATTCGCGATACATGATCATCGAGAAAGCGCCGGAAGCGCACCTCA
>SLED01000063.1 GCA_007124945.1 Salinibacteraceae bacterium
GCCAAAGAGGTAGCCGAGACGATTAAGCATCACCTTGAGGAACGTAGAGAGGAAAAGCAGGCCCTCCGTCCAAGTTACGCAGCCATCGTGCACTTTGAGACCTGTTGCGCCGTGCTGGCCGGTGATATTCCGGACACAGGTTTGTGGGACGGGGCTGATGACTATGACGACGCGCTGAAAAACACCTTTCCTGCCAGCGATCCGGCAGGATCTGCAACGGGCCGCTAACGCATCACCAAGCGACCACACCGCGTTAAATTGCGCATTAAGCGGCTGTAAAGAAATGCGAGCCGGAGGCGTGGTTCCTTGATGATCACTGTGTGCCACACCGCAAGGCTTGCTAATTTTTCCGTGTGTGGCCGTGCCGGCCAAGTTTAACGCACGGAAGGTTCAGCTACACGCTCGTTTAGATTCTTGACTAACGAAAGGTTGGAGAAGATGACAATACGTGATGTCCTGAAGCGAAAAGGTCAAGCCGTCTTTACTACAAGGGAGGATGAGCGGCTTGAGATAGCCATCAACAGGTTGAATGAGCGACATGTCGGTTCGCTCGTTGTACTGAATGACGAAGATCGTGTCGTCGGAGTACTTTCAGAACGCGATGTTGTAGAAGCCATTGCTGAGCGCCGCGATCAGGCACTGCGAGAGCCAGTGGGTAGACATGCAAACAAAGATGTCTACACCTGCGAGCCCCAGGATGATATCAACAAGGCAATGAACTGGATGACACGTCACCGGGTGCGCCACTTACCGGTTGTAGAGGGGACGAAGCTCCTGGGCCTCGTTAGCATTGGCGATCTCGTTAAGGAGCGCATGCACGCAATTCAGGACGAGGCGAACATCCTCCGAGACATGGTAATAGCGCAGCGATAGACAGTCTTCGAAGCCCTCTTCTCGGACAGCGTGTTTAGGCTGTTGTGCCTTCCCTATTCGTCTATTGGCACAACCTGACCCGTTGGTGTTATTCGTTCATTTGGGCCAGGTTTTTGGGTGGGAAAGCTGGACAGTGGCACATTAGGGTTCCTGTCCTCAGGCACATAGTGAACGTGATCGCCGTGCGGAATGGCGATATAGGGTTCATCACCAAAGGGGTCGATGACCTCGCTCATGGCAAAGACAAGTATCACGGCCGCGATGAACAGAGCGGCCCATTTCCGCCAGCGCGTAGATTTCTGCTCATTTTCTGTTCGACCCTTCGTTCTCTCTTCCCGGCGGGCCGGGGTGGGGTTATCCATAATTCTCGGTATAAAGTGACGCTACACCAGTTGCTGTTCGGCACATTGCGGACATTCAAGCCAGTGCTCACTTGGAATCTGCTCAAGCGCTTTGGGGCTTCTGCCCCGCTCAAAGACCGGGCGGAAGAGCACTTCTCCCTCTTTGTGAACCGTACTACATGTATGGCATGAGGCCTCTTCCCGTATGCGCGTCGGGGAGTAGCCCGCCACTACCCACCCGTCGTGGCCGATATGGGTGGCAAGGCTCTCAAGCGCAGCACGCACCGTCTGAGACTTGTTGCCATCATAATAGGTTTTGGAGATATTCTCCAGTAGTTCGATTGTACCTTCGTCAAGCGTGAAGTTGAGTCGTTTCATGTTGAACGAATGTATACGGTGGACGGGGTGGGTAACGACTTTGGGAAACCCGCACAGCAGCAGGCGTCAGTATGTCGTTACAAGCTGGCAATTGTTACAGATGCACACCTATTGCCTGGGCTGCGCTTGTTACACACTTAGTGTACATCAAGCATTGCTATGGGTTCTTTTTGAAGCCTTCAGGGGATAAAGGGGAATTGAATTTGAGGCGTGCTGCGTCTAAATAAAGGACGAGTGCTGCCGCGTTTCTTCTGCCATGGGGCGGCGAACGAAGGTAGGCCAACTTTGAATAAACCGGGGGAGCCACATCGGGAATAAGCCGCGGCAGCCGCACAATTTCCTCCAGATGGCTCCTCCAATCTTCCGAACCATAGATGCGATCGGGAATAAAGTGACGCGTTGCACGTGTTATATCCGGCATTCCTGCCACGTACATTCAAGGACGCTTCATGCGGCGGTCCAGCAACCTTTTGTGGTGTGTATTGTATACACACTGCCGCTTACCCATCACCATCGTTTTGCCTAATGTCTACGGGATGTTCTACATGCTCGCCTTCCCCGGAAGGGAAGTCCTCAAATGCCTGGTGGGATAGGTTTGGGATCGGTCTATCACTGGCGTGCATGATTCACTGTTTGTCGTTGCCAATCATTGCTTCCGGCCTTGCTGTGTGGGCCGCGGTTGATTTGCACGCCTGGCTCGCTCTTCTAATCGTGCCCATCGCGGGGGTTGTTGCGTGGAACGCGCACAAAACGCATCGCCACCGGTGGGTCGGGCCGTTGTTATTGGTGGGGGCAGCGTTTATCGTTGGGGCGATTTTGCTTGATCCGTTCGTAAGTAAGTGGACGGAATCTGCTGTGACGGTGGTGGGTAGCGCTCTGATAATTGCCGGGCATTGGATACACCACCGTAGAGCTGCTCATAACCACGAGCAGCAGGAGGTAGCGCGGGTTGATGCTTGAGTGGTTGATCATTGGTGGGGGCATCCACGGTACGCATCTATCGAATGTGCTGGTGAACGAGGCTGGAGTGGCTCGGGGTAGAGTCAGGGTTTTGGATCCGTACGACGAGCCGTTAGCGCGCTGGAACGTATGCACCGAGAACACGGGGATGGCGTACCTTCGATCAAGCGTCGTCCACCATCTCGCGCTTCACCCTTTCGACCTGAAGCATTTCGCAGAGCGAATCGGAGCGCGGAGACCGTTTGCCCACCCTTACAAACGTCCCTCGCTTGCACTATTCAGTAAGCACTGTCGGCGTGTCATCCGAAGAGGAGCACTAAACGAGTTCCGCCTGAACGGCACGGCGACGGCGCTCCAAGCCTGTGAGTCGGCGGGTTTCACGGTTGAAACCTGCGCGGGAGAATTAAAAGCACGCCGTGTTGCGCTGGCGATTGGGTCGAGTGGCCAGTTGCAGTGGCCGGACTGGGCGACGCGACTTAAGCGGCGGGGTGCCGAGCTATACCATCTCTTTGAGCCGGGTTTTGACCGACAAACGTTAGCGTCGTCCGCACACGTTGCGGTGATAGGTGGAGGCATTTCCGCGGCACAGGTGACGCTGGCTCTCCTGGAGGACGGGATAGGCGATGTAACGCTCATTCGTCGGCACCCACGCCGGGAGCATCAGCTCGATAGCGATCCGGGGTGGATAGGACCCAAGCATCAGGAACCGTTTAGGGCGATTGATGACTGGGACCGTCGTCGGCGGGTGGTCAGTGCCAGCCGGCACACCGGCTCCATGCCGCCTGCTCTTGCCAGACGCCTCGCGCATGCCCATCGAGATGGCAGGGCGACCGTGGTCCAAAAATCGATTTCCCGAGCGGATCTCTCGAAAGAAGGCCTTATCACGTTATTTGATGGTGCAGATCGGGCTATTGTCTCTGTCGATCGCGTTATCCTCTCAACAGGATTCAGTTCACGACGCCCGGGAGGTGGATGGGTCTCGAAGGCTGTGCGCGATCTGGGTCTCCAGTGTGCCACGTGCGGATATCCTATCGTTGACGAGTCTCTTCAGTGGCATCCGGGACTATTTGTTACCGGACCTCTGGCTGAGCTGGAGATTGGGCCTGTCTCTCGCAACATCGTTGGTGCGAGACAGGCAGCCAAACGCATCGCAGCGACAGCATAGCACCGGAAAATTCGATCTTTCTGTGGACGAGGAATCAGATATGTAATTCAGAGGTCCCACCACTCCTTCTTAGCCAGTCATCGAACCCCAAACTATGCGTCTGACCGCCACGTCGCTGTTACTGCTATTCCTGTTTTTCGGCTGCAATCAGGGGGCTGAACAAACGCCGCGCCCCGCTGATGACCGTTCGTTCGAAAACGACATGCAACTCATCCAGGCTGCCGACCGGGCCCGGATGTACGGTACCGATACCACGCGGGTGACTGTAGATGAATACGTGGATTATGCGTGTCCTGACTGCGCGGACTTTCACACCCAGCGCATGGACTCGCTTCGTACGGCCTTCGTTGATAACGGCAAGGTGAATTTCGTTGTACGCTTCTATCCCATTCCTCGTCTGATGCGTGGATATCATGCGGCGGAAGCAGCGCTCTGTGCCGGTGGTTTCGGCGGGCGCGATGCGTTTGAAGGCATGCAGGATCGTCTCCTTCGGCAACAGGAGTCGTGGCGCCACCTGCATGATCCGCAGGCTCAGTTTGTACAGTTTGCCGATGAGCTCGACGTGCCGATCGACGCCTTCGTCGACTGCCTCGACCGTAGCGCCGTAGCTCCGCTTATTCTTGGAGATCTACAGCTGGCTCGCGAAGCACAGGTCGAGGGCACGCCCACGTTCGTTTACAACGTTCCCGGGCCCTATGCCGGTGTGGTTTCGTTCTATGGCAATCAGCCCATGACGCAGTTCGAAGAAGCACTGCAGATTGCCTGGAACGCCCTGGATGAAGATGCCGAGCAGGACGATGCTATTCCTGAAGCGGAGCTATAAGCCATGGAATCTGGGACTCCGGAATCTTCAGATCCTCCTGCCGCGGCAAGTGCGCAACCTACCCTCTGGCAGGGTCTGCTCTTTGAGGGCATTCTCCTGGTGCTGGCTATTGGTTTGGCGCTCTTCGTCGGGCTTCAGCCATGGGCTGAGCTGCAATCCTCCCCAAATGCCTGGATGGTAAGTGTAGTTGCAACGGTACCGCTCATCTTGCTCCTCGTCATTCTTCTGCAGCTTCCGTTTGAGTGGATCGAGCGAATCATGGAGGCGGTGCGCACCGCACTTCTACCGATGATACAGCGAACGGGCCTGTGGGGAATCGCTCTGCTCTCGATTATGGCTGGCGTGGGAGAGGAGTTTCTTTTCCGTGGTGTTATACAGGAATGGCTGGTAAGTCCGCTGGGTGAATGGGGCGCATTGGCTGTAGCGAGTTTGCTGTTTGGCGCCGCCCATTTTATCACTCCTGCCTATTTTATTCTCGCGACACTGATGGGAGCATACCTCGGGCTGTTGTATATCTGGACGGGCAATCTACTCGTTCCCGTAGTTGTGCACGCGCTATACGATTTCGTGGCGCTTGGTTATTACTACCTACGGCACGGAGCGAGTGCGAATGGGAGTTCGCCGCCTGCCTAAATCCGCTGATGCTTTTTTCTCTCAGACCCTAAACGTTATGGGCATGCGCTGGAATTCGATGATGAACGGGGCGGCAGTGCTGGCTCTGTCACTGGCACTCCTTACGGGATGCGGGACGTCCTCAGCAGTTGGAGATGAGGATGCCCGTACCGAGTCAAAGATTGACTTGTCCTTTGTAGAGATCTCCGATTCTCTGGAGTCTGACCCCGATATGGAGGCGCTCGTGGCGCCGTACCGTGCGGATATGGAGGATGAGGTGCAGCGCGTAATTGCCCATGCTCCTACAGAGTTGACTGAAGGCAACCCCGAGGGTGAGCTTGGCAACCTCGCGGCTGATGCAATGCTGCACTATGCGTGTGAGCTATCAGAAGATCACGTAGATATGGCATTGACCAACAACGGCGGGCTCCGAATCCCGATTGGGCCGGGGGCCATCACCGTCGGTACGGTCTACGAGTTGATGCCGTTTGAGAACCGAATGGTTGTACTGACGCTTACGGGAGAACAGCTCCAGCGTCTGGTCCACCAGCTTGTAGAGATGGAGGGAGAGCCGATTGCGGGATTTTCGTTTGCCTATCACGCAGCATCACGTGAGGTTGAGGAAATCCGCATTGACGGAGAGCCAATCGAACCTTCAGCCTCCTATCGCCTGGTGACGTCGGATTATCTGGCTGATGGTGGCGGCCCAACCGTTCTGCAGGAGGCAGACCGTGAAGAGCTACCGATGCTATTGCGAGAAGCATTTCTGGAGTATTTCGAGAAGCTTGGGACCCTCACGCCCGAGATTGAAGGCCGAATCGTGCGGATTCAATAGGTCGCACGCCCTATTCCTTACCCAACGTCTACCTGAGTTCACATGCATACCAATCGCCGCGATTTTCTTCGAACGCTCGGAGTAGGTACGGCCGGCGCGCTGCTCTGGCCGGGCATAGCATCTGGTGCGCACAGTTCCCACCTCGTCATTCTGCACACCAACGATACTCATTCCCGCATCGACCCCTTTCCGGAAGATGGAGGACGCTTCAGCGGCCTCGGCGGCGTAGCCCGACGTGCTTCTCTTATCAGCGAGATTCGCGCGCAGCACGAGCATGTACTGCTGTTGGATAGCGGTGATATTTTTCAGGGTACGCCCTACTTCAACTTTTTCGCCGGGGAGATCGAGTTTAAGACGATGTCAAAGATGAAGTATGACGTCGCCACAATCGGCAACCACGACTTCGATAATGCTGTGGATGGGCTTATGGACGTGCTACCCTATGCGGACTTCGAGTTTATCTCTGCGAATTACAATGTCCATGGTTCACCCCTGGAGCCGCATGTGGAGCCGTATACCACCCGAATGATGGGAGACATCAAGGTGGGGTTGTTCGGGCTCGGCATTGCATTTGAAGGGCTGGTGTTGCCGTCTCTGCACGAGGTAGTAGCGTATGAGGATCCGGTTGGGGTTGCGCGCGAGATGGTGCAACAGTTGAAAATGGAGGGCTGCCACCTAATCGTCGCCCTCTCACATCTCGGCTATCGATATGATAGCGGGCAGGTTAGCGACCGCGTCGTGGCCAGTGAGGTCGAGGGTATCGACGTAATTCTCGGAGGGCATACACACACCTTCCTCGATGAACCGGATGTGATAGCTCATGACCACGGACCCGCCACGCAGATTGCGCAGGTAGGATGGGCAGGCATACGCCTTGGACGAATCGATGTGGTGTTTGATGGGCAGGGTCGAGTACAGCAGTGGGCCCATCACCAGTACGAAATTGATGACCGCCTTCACGTAACGTAGTATCGTATCAGGCGGCCCGCTGCCACGCCAACCGGCCGGGGGTTTCCCGTGAGCCGTCCAGGCACGCGTCAATTAAACGCTGCTTGGCGAAGTCTCCACGAGAGACGTAGTAGAGTAGGCCTTCATTGCCCAGGAGTTCGTCGCGTATCTTCTCTGAGCTTTGGCCGGCTTCTCTGAGCGCACACGCACGCGCGCACAGTGACACGAGGTAGTGAAGCTTGCGCTTGATCGCACGCGCCCCATGCTCAACGATTCCCTGGTGTCCGCAAAATACAGTGTCGAGCGACAGCTCTCGGACGCGGCGAAGCGAGGCGACCAACTGTTCAAGATCTTCGTCATAACGAAGGTACTGCGGACGCGCCGTGATATATAAGTCTGCTGAAAAGAGCCAACCTCTCTTGGCCTCGTAGAGGCAGACCATGTCATCAGCGTGCCCGGGAGCCGGTACCTTTTGTAGTTCATGACCAAACCCGACCGATATCTGATCGGGGAGAGGATGGGCCTGCACACGGCTTGGTCTACCCCAAACGATGTACCGGTACAGCTCCATGGAGAATCCGTCGGCGAGCCGATCAATACATTCGGAGGGGGCGAAAACGGGCACATCGAGCAAGTTCTGCAGCCGCCCGGCATTGCCAGCATGATCCTCGTGATGGTGCGTAACGATGATTTTCCGAATGGGTTGGCGCGCATGCTCTTCCTTTACAAAACGCCGGATTGTCCGCCACCCTGAGGGAGGTCCGGTATCGATTAGAGTATCGCCCAGGCGGTAACATACGCTCTGGCTGTTGAGGCTCCAGCGTATTCGCCCGGAGCGTATCCCGCGAACTGGTCCATGTTTTAACAACATGAGGGTAGGGGGTCGTCTCGATTGTTCGACACACGCATACCGAGTTTCGGTACCGGAGGTCCGGAGCTTAATCGCCACCTTACCCCGGTGGATTAGCGTGTTTGAGCATCTACTACCTCATGTATTTGCTGAGCGATCCAGTCAGCCTCTTGTTTGTTGTGCAGGTTGTCTATGAAAGCAGCCGTTGCGCGAAGTGAGTTGACCTTTTCCTTCATTTTTCCACCGGTCTCCTCGCCCAGCATTGAAGTCATATCGCTGAAGACCTGGCCCGCTGCGCCGGAAGGTTCGTCTACGGTGTCTTCGTGCTTTTGCAGCACGAGCCGATAATGCGATTGATTTTTTGTGCCAGTAATATCCACCCGTGCCTCCTTGAAGTCTTCAACCGGAAACTCTTCCGATTTCCCTCCAAATGCACCTTTGCTCACGGTCACCATGCCGTCCTGGATGGTGAGCTTCGTTTCATGTGTCCAGGCAGTCCACGCGCCCCAGATACACAGAACGCCGAAGAGCAGGCATACAAACGCCCCCCCAAGCGAACCGGCGAAATAAATCGGTACGCTCGCCACAAGGAGAGCGATACCGATCGCGCCAAAGACGTACGGCGTAGGGCTTTTGCGGTCGGCTTCCACATGGAGCTCCAGCGCGTCGGTGCCCGATCTCGTAAGCGAGATGTTCTCACTTATGGGTGAGTCGAAGTCGGGCTGTACGATATATTCAGCATAGGGATCTCCCGATGATACGGAGAGACCCGCACCATCGCCTCCACCAAATGCGCTTGCAGGAATCACGGGCTGGACGTCCACGTCTTCCTCAACCTCTTCATCGACTGCTGCCGAGTCGGCCTCGACAGGCGCGAAGACGGGGACCTCAAACGAAGCATCGTAATCGAGCCCCGGTAGTTCGCAGTGCACTTCTACCATCCATTGAATGTCACCTCGTCCTGTGCGAGCGAGATACTTATCCGACCGTTTTATTGGGGTCGAGGTTGGCTGGTCGTCCGGGACTTCAAATGTAACGGGGATCTCAATTCCGCCATCGACCTCATCCATCGGGCGCATATGCTTTTCGTCGCGCCAGAGGAGTCGCCGGTTTACCTTCTTTTTACGGCTGCTCCGGTTGTTACTTCCGCTCCGCCGTCGTTCGTAGCGGACGGTTTTACGGTAGCACGAGAGCTGCACCTGTATGCCATGGTCCGGCAGCTGATGTCGGTCAAGCTGTGCCCTGACACGCGCCCGCAAGGGTTCGCCAAGTCGTCCCGGCACGTCGTCAAGCGTGAGCACCGACCTTCCGAAGGTGCGGCGCTTGCGCCACATTCTGTGCGCCCAGAATAGCAACCCGAGCCCAATAAGAGGAAATATGAGGATAAACAGTGCAGCCCACTCGGGGTCATCGGCGTGCCAGATGGCATCGGGTAGCTCGGTCACTGTCCCGAAGAGTCCGACACCAAAAAATATGATACCACCGAGCAGCAAGGCCAGAGGTATCTTCTGTCGATGCTCAATCCGGTTGTTTTTCCACTGCGGGCGAAATATCCATGGTTGGTCATGTTCTAACGCTTCTCGGAACCGGGCTTCAGACCGGGCCTGCGCGCGCGTTCCGACCAGCATGACCAGGCCGATAAACAGCATAACCAGCCCTACAAAAAAGTTGCCGCCCAGATCGTCGGGCAACGATCTTGTGCTAATCGCGTCGACGACAAACGGGTATAGAAGCCAAACGGCGACTGCACAGAGTATAAAGCCAACGACCAGGAAAATTCCCCGGATGACTGACCGAATGCGGTGAAGCGTTTCCTGTGGAAGGTGAGGCGCGAGGATTCGAAAAAGAAACCTGAGCATGGCAGGGGATATCGGTGGGGGATATGTAGAAAGCCGGAAGACCTACTTCCCGCTCGTTACATAATACGAAAAGTTCGCCCGTTAGCGGACGCACCATCCAGGATGGCCAAAAAAGAACGCCCCACGGAGAGTGTCCGCAGGGCGTCAAAGATCGATGCGAGTGGCGCAATTCTGAGCGCGCAGCTACTTAATCTTAATACGGCGCGGCTGACGCTCCTTTACCTTTGGAACGTGAACCTGCAGAACCCCATCCTGAAACCGCGCCTCAATGCCATCGGGGTTGATTCCATCTCCGAAACGAAGGCGACGGAAGAAGCGCCCCTGCCACCGCTCAAGTCGGTGGTACTGAGGATCCGTCTCTTGCTGCGGTAGTGCGCGTTCGCCACTAATCTTCAGATTACCATCCTCATAGGTGATAGTGACATCCTCGCGCGAGAGCCCCGGAAGATCGATCGCAATCTCAAAGCCCCGGCTGGTTTCGGCCAGATCAAGTGCTGGCGACCAAACGGTGGATTCCGTACCCGTCGAAGGGCTCATAAACTCATCGAACAGGTTGCTTCGTGAAGGGCGGCGCGTACGTGTTGGCATGCGGGTGAGTAAGTTCGTCATCGTGAACACCTCTCGTTATTAGAGCAATTTGCGATGGTAGGTATTCTAATTCACCTTGTCACCGTGGTCATAAATCAAAGCGCGTACCAGTAGACGATTCGTCTGTCAATTACGACAGAGCGCTGACTCGCGCAAGAATTCCCGGCGGACGCATTGACAGAATTACAGGATAGTATACACGGCCTCTGTCTGGTTGGGTGGGTGGTCGAGACGGGGTATGACAACTTGGCGACTGCGGCGGCCCCGAAGAGCTTGGGCACACGGTTTGAATTGCCATCGACAGACTGTTAGCGGTTCGGTTGATCACGCGGCAGTCATGGTTTAGCATTTTCATCCATAGCAAATTCCGAGAGATATGAGCCAACTACGTCCCCTGGGCGACCGCGTGCTGGTCCGCCCGAAACCAGCAGAAGAGAAGACAAAAAGCGGACTTATCATCCCAGACACAGCGAAAGAA
>SLED01000123.1 GCA_007124945.1 Salinibacteraceae bacterium
AGAGCTCTTGGTCACCTTCCCGATATACCTCGTAAAACGTTTCGATAGAGGATCGGCCCGGCGGTGCGCTGTACAGGTCAATGTGAAGCGTGGCAGGATGCACTACCGGTTTCTTGAACTGGCAGGCTGTGTGAACGACCACCGGCCCGGCACCATCAGGTTGCCATGACTCGCCGACCGTAGCGCGCAGCCAGCCTACACGCACATCCTCAAAGTATTGAAAGAATCGCGTGTTGTTAACGTGGCCAAGTGCATCCATATCCCCCCACCGAACTTTGATGGTTGAGCGATACAGGTGCTTGACGTTCTCAGGGAGCGTAATGTGGGCCATGCCGGCTGCAGGTGCGCGTGTGTGGGGACGGCAATCGCTTAGTACAGCGACGTATCAAATACCCGCCGATGCTTTTTGGTGACGGGATGGTCGTTTCCGAGCAGTGTGAACAGCGCTACGCATGCTTTGCGGGCTCCGTCGTCGTCGTACTCGCGGTCTGCCTGCACCACCTCAATGAAGCGCTCCAGTGCGGCATCAAAGTCGTCGCGAGCGAGCGCCTCGATAGCCTGGACGTACGTTAGCTGCATCTTCCCATCCGGGATTGAGTCTGGTGAGCTATACAGCTCCAGCAAGCGCGATACCACCGCCACGCTATCCTTAATTTGTAGCAGGGTCGGGTCGGCTACATCCACTTCCGCAATCAGCTCTTCAGCACGGTTTGGGTCTTCCGTGACCACCAGCCCGGCCAGAAATGTGCGCGCTTCATCATGCTCTGGCTCGGCTTCGACAATCTCTTCGAAGATTTTCCGCGCATCGTTACGCCGGCCCTTTTTCCATAGCTCGCGGGCTTCTTCGATCTGCTTCTTTTCTTCTGTTGGCAGGTGCTCATCCAACCACGTTCGAATCTGATGCTCTGGAAGTGCGCCGGTAAACTCGGCGACGACCTCACCATCCACAAACAGTTTAACGGCCGGGATGCCGCGGATCTGATAGCGCTGCGCGATCTCCGGATTGTCGTCGGTATTAATTTTCGCCAGCGTCCACTTATCCGCCTGCTCGCGTGCCAGTTTTTCGAGCGCAGGACCAAGCGCCCGGCACGGTCCGCACCAGGGAGCCCAGAAATCAGCAACAACCGGCTGCTGATGACTGGCTTGAAGGACGTCTTCTTCAAACGAGGTGATTTCGAAGGTAGCGGTTTTGTTATCTGCCATATCTAACACGGATGCAAATGACCGAAAAGGATACAACAATGCTGTTGTATCCATCGAAACGGGGCAGGATTCAACCGTCGGCGGCGATTTCAGACAGAGAAAAAGCGGCTCCACGCGAGGAAGTGGAAGCCGCTCTGCGGGCAGAAGGGAGGCCCGCGGGGGAGCTCGTATTTCAGTAGATTACCGCACGAGCGTGACGCGCTGTGAATCACGGAAGTCGCGGCCTTGGGCTACGAGAAAGTAGGTGCCGCTCGGCAGGTCTCTTGCCTCTACATCAAAGTGTGAGCGGCCGGCATTAACGTGCGCATCGTGAACGGTCGCCACCTCGCGCCCGAGCACATCATACATCGCAATGTGCACATGCTGACTTTCCTGCAGCATCAGGTCGAACGATGTCTGCGGATTGAAGGGGTTCGGAGAGGCTCCGGTCATACCGGATTCCCCTGACGTATGCTGATACGATACGCTTGTACGATCAAACGACTGGATATCTGCCGGGGCTACGTCCGTAGAGGTAATGGACGCAACCTGGTACATCCCGTTGGTCCTGTACACCGGCTCTGTGAGAAAGGGCGAGCCGCGGTCCACGAACTCAAACTCAACCACGAGATCCTCCGAGGCGTCCGGCGTGTAAAGCACAAACGTCATTTCCTCTCGATCTCTGAAGCCATCTTGCTGGGCCGTCATCACGTCGTTTCCCCACACAGTGAGGGCCTGAGCACCATCGCGCCATTCCATGACACCCACACAGGTGCCATCATCCGTATGTGCCGAAAGCTGACTGCCATCAGCGATCGGCGTACCGTCAGTCATCGTATGCACGGAGTCTGGAAAGATGACTGTAGCATTGCTACCCGTTCGAGAATTGCACGGGTCGGCATTCGCCTGAAGCGGCATCCACAGTAGTGCGGCAAGTAAGAACGCAAGTAATTTCATGAGCCCATCCGTTGGCTTTCTTGGTTTGAACGTTGGCTAATATCGGAGCGCATTGGGAATAGTGGTATATAGTTTTGGAGCACCACGCCTCCATTTTGGGGTATCTTTTGGATTAGGTCTGGAGTATTCACGATGCTTCTGCCCACCCGCCCTGGAGAAAATCCATGGGTAGACCGGGAACTTTATCCTGTGAAAACAAGATTTAGCCTAAACTAAGTTTTGTGGTAGCCATACAGACCTTCCGGTAGTCGTTTCAGACATTCAGAGATATGACGCGCTCGTTTTTCCTGCTTCTCGCTATTTCTGTCCTTGCAGCCTCGCTGTTGGCCTGTGAAGGCGCGGTCGATGGTGATGACCGCGTGCGCGTGGTGGCGACCACAAACGTGGTGGGTGATCTCGTAAGAACGATAGGCGGAGACGATATCTCGCTTACGACGCTCATGGGTCCGGGGGTAGATCCTCATCTCTACCGGGCAAGCGAAGGTGATGCGCAGCGAATGAGCCGGGCAGACATCGTCTTTTACAACGGCCATCACCTGGAAGGCCGGATGACGGATCTGTTTGAGCAGATGGGCCAGCGGGGAGTTCGCACGGAGGCGCTGGCGGAGATTGTACCGGACAGCCTGCTTATCTCCTCACCCGATTTCCCGG
>SLED01000152.1 GCA_007124945.1 Salinibacteraceae bacterium
CCTTGAGCAGATCCCCGTGGTCGGCCGGCAGGTAAGCACCACGCTGGAGCGCGCCGTAAGCGATATCGTGTACCGCGTGATGACTCGCACGATCGAGGACGTAACATCCGTGGAAACGAATGTTGTCATTTCGAAGGTTACGTATTCCTCGACTGAAGCTTTACTTGAGCTCAATAACGACGCTCTGACGGCAGCGATCAAAGAAATTGTTGCCGAATCGCTGCAGATGATTCGGGAGCACGTTGCCATCCGCCGATGGAAATTTGAGAACGTGCGGGACGCCTATAAACAGCGCAAGCACGACGCGCAGGCGGCGGCTACCTGATGCTCATCCTACCCGCTCGATCCATTGAGCGAACCCTGCCAGAAAGCGTCGCAACACTTTGAGCGTACCGGCATCCGTGAGGTTCAAGTCATCATCAAACAAATCGCCGGCACTGCCCACGTAGAACTGGGGTTGCGGCATCACGAGTGCGTTCGTGTTCGAAAGGCTCACCCGGAGATGTGCTTGAGCCCGTGCCGTAGATAGTCGGCTCGGCGTGGCACCAGCCAGAGCAACGGGTTTGCCGTCGAGGGCCGTCGGCTTCGGAGGTCGCGACGCCCAGTCCACGGCGTTCTTGGTTACCGCCGCAATGCTCGCATTGTATTCCGGCGTGACGATAAGCAAGCCGTCAGCCTCATGTATGGAATTTTTCAGAGCCTGGACGGGCTCCGGATCGCCCTCCGCCTCTACATCGCCATTGTACAGTGGGATGTCGCGAAGATCGAACGGCTTTATGGTGAGATCATCCGGGCTTTCTTCTACCGCAGCGCGAAGTAACGCACGGTTATACGAGCGCGAACGAAGACTTCCTGCGAAAGCGCAGACGGTGTACGGCATGGTGGTATACAGAAGTTCTGAGTGTAGTAGCGTTACGTCCCCCGACACTAAAACGGCCTGCCGGCAGGACGCCGTGGGCAATATACAATCGCCCTGGCCGAACGCAACCACCGACCCGCCTCGCGAAACTACAGGCGACGAGAAATGGTTGTAACTCCTACCATTTCGAGGTTTGGGCCAACATCTTCGTGTACATGATAGCCTGTGGTCGTATTGTTGCTACGTGCGTCACCGTGGCCTGCCTTTTATTCCCTGCGGGTGCGCACGGCCAGTCGTCCTCCACGAGTGGCACACCGGATGCGCGCGCCCATCAACTGTTCGTACGTGGGCTCACACATCTTGGGCTGGAGGAATATGACGAGGCTCGCGATGCTTTTGAGCGGGCGCTGGAAATTGCACCCGAGCAGGCTGCTGTCTCCTCTGCTCTGGCCGAGGCTTACGAGGGTCTCCATGATTTGCTTACCGCACAGTTGTACGCCGCCGAGGCGCGGCGCCTAAACCCGGAGAACGCAGCCTATCACCGGCACGTAGCTGAACTTCACGTCCGGAAACAGGAGGCGGACGAGGCTATCGCCGCATATGAAGAGCTCCTGGATCGCTTTCCAGATGACGAAAGCGCGCTCCGGAGTCTTGCTCAACTTTACGCCTCCACACATCACCCGTCCCGGGCGATCCAAATCTATCAGCGACTAATCGATACAGCCGGCAACCGTACGGCCTACTATCGACAGAAGATCGGGCTGTACGAGCAGCTGGGGCAGACAAAGGATGTGATCGCGACGCTGGAAACGCTCGTTCGATTAGCTCCGGATGATCCACAACCCCGGCGCGAACTTGCCGAGCGTGTCTACCGAACCGGGGATGTCAGTCGAGCTATCGAGCTACTGGAAGACGTTTACGCACTTGCCCCGGAGGATGTCGACGCGGTAATTTTTCTAAGTGAGCTGTATGCTGAAGAAGGGCGCGACGAGGATCGTGAGGAGGTGCTGAATGCCCTGTACGAGCCACCTGAAGATGCGTCGGCAGAAGGACTCGTTAAGCGAGCCTCAGCCCTCTTCGATGCACGCCACGAGCAGGAAGATGCTCGCGATGCCGCCACGGATTTTCTGGAACGGGCACTTGCTGATGAGCCGGAGGCGTACGAAGCCCTGATGATGATGGGGCAGCTAAAGCTGGAGGCGGAGGAGTACAGCAAGGCCGCGGAGCTACTTTCCGAAGCTCTTGACATCAATCCTCGCGAGCCTGAACTCTGGTTCCAGTCTGCGTACGCATTTCTTGAGGCTGGTGAGCCGGGCCGTGCAGCTGAGCAAGCCGAGGAAGGACTCGTTCTCTTCCCCGGGGAGTTTATCCTGATCCGTCTCGCTGCCTACAGCCATCTTGAGGCTGGCTCAGATGAGGATGCTATCGAGCGTTTTGCCGACGCCGTTGCTCGCCTCGATCGGCGCCCCAGCGCACCCGGAGATCAACTTTCCTCCCTTCATGCGATGCTTGGTCTGCTGCATGATAGAAACGACGCGTGGGAGCTGGCGGAGGAGCATTTCGAGAAGGCTATCGCCGCAGATCGATCAAACGCTGTTGCCCTGAATAACTTTGCGTTCAGCCTCGCCGAACGTGAGAAGCAGCTTGACCGCGCTCTTGATTTGGCAGAAGAGGCGGTACGGCTTGAACCTGATCAGGCCTCCTTTCTGGATACGCTCGGATGGATTCACTTCAAACGAGGAGACCTGAGCGAGGCTGAGCGGTGGATACGTGCAGCGATAGAGACTGGAGAAGCGAGTGCTGCCGTGTATGAACATATGGGTGATGTTTACGAGCGCAAGGGTGACCCGGAGAAGGCGCGTGAATACTGGCAACAGGCCCAGGAAAAAGATCCCGATCGGGAATCTACAAGCGAACGGCTGCAGCA
>SLED01000046.1 GCA_007124945.1 Salinibacteraceae bacterium
CTTTTTTTCAGTAATAGCAGGCTTCGTTGCCCTTTTGCTTCTGCCCGCTCAGGTGCAGGCGCAGTTCTCGGAGGTCGGCTACAGCGCCTCGGGAACGGGCGATTACGTTTTCTGGGAAGACCAGGCCGGCTTAACGGATGGATTTTTCGTTGGCGGTAAGCTGGGGCTTAGCTTCGGTGAATACCTGCAGCTTCAGGGTCTCTATCTACGGAGCCTGGACATGGAAACAGACTTTTCTGGCTTCTCCGGCAACGATCCCGATGTACTTGACGCCCTGCGTGCGCAGCAGGGCCGAGAGGTAGAGCTGGAGCGCTTCGGTGCGCAACTGAAGGCCAGTCTGGGTACGGGTACCACGCGCCCATTTCTGCAACTCGGTACGGGAGTGCTTCGAATCGATCCGCAGCCTCGCGACGGGGCCGGTACTATCGAGCGTACGGAAAGCATCTACGCCGATGCAGGTCTCGGGCTCATTTTCCCGATCGGTCAAAATGCGCAGCTATCAGTGGTGGGGCAAGGGCTCGCGTACCGCTACAATCCCGGCACCGCGCTTCTCTCAGATGAAGACATCGATGCGATAAACGCAGAGCTTGACCCGGACGACGCAATCACGCGCGGTGTCTTTCAGCAGCAGACGGTCTTCAATCCTTCCGTCTCTGCCAGCTTGAGCCTGCGCTTGGGCGGGCGTGCCGCCGGAGAACGAACCGCCGCTGATGAAGGCGTGCGGACGCTGTTTGACGATATGCGTCTCTCCGTCGAACCGTTTTATGGACGCATTAGCTTTAACGACGCACTGGACTTTCCTGCCGGGCAGTCGATCGGTGGAGTGAATCTCGGGCTGGATGTAACGCCGCTCATCGGATTGCGCGCGTTTTACTGGCGCGCCACCGATGCGGGGGAAGTGCCCGGCGGAGCGGTGTCCGACTGGTTCCAGCGGATGCAAATGGTTGGTGGTGAGCTGGAACTGCGGCTCGATTCGGATATCGGTAGAGGCATTACACCGTACGTGAATCTTGGCGGCGGGTATGTAGACGTGCTTTCAGGATTTGAAGGGCGGGATGGTGGTCCGGTTGAAAGTCGCTATTTTGCGATGGGTGGTGGTGGACTGGACGTGCCGCTTAACCAGCGCATTAGCTTCCGGGGCGGCGTTCGTGCGCTGCTGATGAGCACACAGGATATCGGCGATGTAAGCTCGCCGAGTAATGTTTACGTAAGTCCGGCGTTTACTGCAGGCGTGGTATTCAACGTCGGCCGCGACCGGGACGAAATTACCGAACGCCCCCGCGAGGATGTGCGCGCCGAGGTGAGGGATGAGGTGGTGGATGAGGTAGAGGATGAAGCTGCTCAAGAAATTGCGCGGCTCCGGGCGGAGGTCGATTCCCTGCGTCAGATAGATGAAGAGCGGCAGCAGGCCATCGCCGAGGCGCGAGCACGCGCCCTGGAAGAGGGTCGGGATCCTGACGAAGCAGCCCGGCGCGTAGCGGAAGATATGGAGGAGGCACCCGAGGAACGGGTGCGAGAGGAGGAAATCCGCGAGCGCATCGTCCGTGAGGAGGTGCCGCGCCGGTCCAACCTTTCAGACCGGATCATTGAAGTACCTGTGCCCGAGGAAGGCGAGATTTATCTCCGTTATGGCCGAGGAGAAGTCGATGCACCAGCGGCTGCTGCACCGGCGGCGGGCTTAACCTCAGATCAGGTGCGTCGCATCGTTCGTGAGGTAGTGGATGAGCGGATTGCAGAAGCAGGAGGAATTTCTCAGGAGCAGGCGCGCCAGCTTGCCCGTGAAGCGCTGCGGGAAGAGCTCGGCGACGTAGCGGTCACCCGTGAGGATGTTGACCGGCAGGTTCGCGATGCCGTTAGCCAGCGCCTCCAGGACGTTGAGGACGGCACGCTGTCAATCGCAGAGCTGCAGCGGCTCGAGACCCGCCTTGAGCGATTGGACGATCGTCTTTCTCGGGAGATGTCGAGGGTACGTTCTGAAGGCCTCGCACCGCGCCCCACAACTGTTGTAGAGCAACCTGACCGCGTGGTGCGCGAGCGCCGGGGAGGTATCACAAGGCCGTTCGGCCGTGGACTCACAGGGGTGCAGCCCATGACGGGTTTCCGCACCGGTGACGGCTCCACGCAGGCGGTACTCGGCCTCCGAGGGGATTTCCGGGCGCCGGACAGCAACATAAGGTTCGTGCCGGAGCTCTCAGCCGGGTTCGGAGATGACGATACCTCCTACACGGTGATGGGCTCCGGTATTCTGCCGATCAGCCTGGGGCAGCAGAACCCCGTGACGCCCTACGCGGGCCTCGGTGTGGGCTTCATCACGCGCTCGGGCTTCTCGGGGCTAAACCTGGTGTTCAATCTTGCCGTGGGAGCAGAGTACCGGCTCGAGCAGGGAACCGTTTTTGTTGAGTATAACTCACTCGACTTTTTCGATGTAAGCCGTGTCGTTACCGGTGTCCGCATCGGTTTTTAATCAGCGATGGCGCGTGCGATCATCCACAACAGAGGGATCTGATGCGTTTCTTGCAGAAAGGACTTGCGGTTCTGGCGATCGCTGCCCTGACGGGTGTCGGTGTGGTGCAGGCGCAGCACTCCGAGCCCGACACGGTGATCGTTGAGCGTGGAGCCCAGGCTTCTTCTGGAGAGCAGCGCACGCCACCTCCCGGTGTGCAGCGAGTGCGCGATCGGATCGCCGAGATTCGTGGCCGCCGCGGCGCCACGCAGCCCGCGGAGGTAGTTTACGTGTATCCCGATGGCACACCGGTACCGGCCTCAGAGCTTCCAC